>WREZ01000173.1 GCA_009779045.1 Candidatus Bathycorpusculum sp.
ATAGTGTGATTTCTAAGAAGATCATGTAAGCGGTGAGTTTTACCAAGATATGTTGTGAAGTAAACCTTTAGCTGATAAAGAGGTTAATAAATACCCGATAACTACACAAGCAAGTTGCTGGTTAGATGAGTATAAAGATAGAGCATCTTAGAAAGACATATGAAGCAATAAATGAACTAATCCGTTTTGCTGACGCGAAAGCGATTGCAATAATGGCTACTGATGGCGTTATAGCTGGTCTCTTTTTTTCTAATACAAGCACAATACAAACGCTATTGATACAAAAAGCATTTCCGTTTGCACTTTTTATAATATCTGTTGTTTTTATGTTACTTTCAGTAGGTGCTGCTGCATACTGTATTTTTCCTCGCCTCAAAATGAATAGTAACAACTGTTTGGTTTTTTTCGGTGACATAGCTAAATTCAAAACTGCAGAAGATTATGGTAAAGCAGTCAAAGAAGAGTTAACTGATGAAAAAATAGAATTTCAATTATTGGATCAGGTTTGGGCGAATTCAAAAATAGCCGCAAAAAAGTATCATGCGATTAGAGTTTCAATAATATCTTTTGTTGCACTGTTAGTTTTAAGTGCTTTATTCGTACTTGCTGTGATTTTGGGGTAGAAAATTTGAAGGCAAATTATAAACCATATGATTTAGAGGATAGTGTTTCTCGAATAGATGAAATTCTTAAAGCGAAAGGTTGTTCATATGAAGAAAAGGACATAATCCCACCACGAGAAAAGTTGAAATTCACTAATGGTTTTTATGTAAATTGTAGCGCCCTTTTTGTTGATATTCGAAAGTCATCTGAGCTTACTGCTTCCCACCAGAAGCGTGTTCTCGCAAAACTCTATCGAGCATACATTTCAGAGGTTGTAGCAGTCATAAATGGTAATTCGCAATGTAAAGAGCTTAATGTGGTCGGCGATTGTGTATCAGGTATTTTTCATACTCAACACAGGTCAGATGTTGATGAGGTATTCTATACTGCAGCTCAAGTGTCATCACTCATTGATATTTTGAATTATAAACTAAAAAGAAACAAAATAAAAGGAATAACAGTAGGTATTGGTATTGCGTTGGGACGAACTCTTATGATAAAGGCAGGTTACGAAGGGAGTGGTATCAACGAAGTAGTCTGGATGGGTGACGCAGTAAACGAGGCTTCAAAACTTGCAAGCCAAGGTAATAAACAGTTGTTGGCTTGGAAGTGTCCTGAACTAATGGTTTCTAATTACTTTTATGATCATTTAACTGGTAGTAACCAAAAAAAATTGGAAAAAAACATTGACTATGACTGCTATCAGGGAAAGGTCTTTGCCGCTGATATGAAGACATTGTGTAAACAAAAATGCACAGGATAACTTACTAAATTTATTTATAAACGCTATGTCTGCTCTACCTTTATACCTTTGCTATGATAGATGTTACCGTTTTATTCCCTGTCAAAATTCATTATTATCAGGCATCCTGAAATAAGTCGTGCACATGAGGAACCAAAACTTGAAGCAATAAACACACATTTCTACCTGTCTGCATAGCTTGATACCACATGTATTGGTTGTGATGTCCAAAAGCTTGTAGAAGAAATTATCAACCTCTCACAACAATCGATGTCACACTGTAGATGTGACACTTGAATTAAACGTAAAATCAACAAAAAGGTTGCTACACGAAGTCGTATGAGTCATCTCTGAAAACTGTAAAACACTAAATGTCAAAGATTACGGGTTTGCGAATAAAAACTGTAGAATCTTTAAAAAGAGCAAAACAAGATAATAATATTTAAAGCAATAAAAACCTCTATTTGCTATCTATTTTTAGATGGTTGTTATTTTGGTAAGACTGTTTCTGTTAAATGAGAATTGTCTATTGGTTGTGTGTGGGGTACTTTGTTTATGAGGGTTCTTTCTGAAAAGGCAAACAGTACGTCCATTTGTTTTTTTAGGAGGTTGTGGAAGTCTTCGGATTCTTGTGTGTTTGGCTCGTTTATTACCCGTTTATCTATGCGTTCTTTTAGGAGGTTGTGGTAGTCTTTGTATTCTTGTGAGTTTGGGTCTAGTACGTGTTTGTCAACACGTTTTTGTAGGTGGGTGTAGTAGGTTTTGTATTCTTGTGAGTTTGGGTCTATGGGTTGTTGTTTTTTATGCTTAGTGTTGTTGTTTGCTGCTGTTGTTGTTGTGGTGGTGGTTGTTGTTTGTTGTGTTTGGGGCCACATTAGTTCTATTAGTTTTTGGCGTGATTTCCAGGCTTCTTGGGGGGATAATTGTTTTAGGGTTGTTATTTGTTGTTGTATGAGTTCGTTACATAGGAGTGTGTAGTGTTCACTATTTAAGTCACGGGTTATGGTGCGTGGACTTACGCCAAGCTCTTTAGCTATCTCTGCAATAGTAACCCCCTCCACTCTACGACACGCAATATAATACACGCGGTGCTGTTTAACTGAAACATTACGCTCCTTCAAAGGCTTCACCGCAGACATAGTAAACACTCCAATATCACATTTAATCTATTAACACACCACGACACACACATATAATATATAACACTTGTCGTTTTAACGGGGGTAGTGAAAAACGGGTTGGTGATGTTAAAACTTTATTAAGTTGTGCTTGCGTGAACAGTCTGTTTCTTTTGTTTGTTGAAAACAAAGCAATACATAAAAATAACTTCCAACAAAAAACAAGTGTTCTATAACCTAACAAAAATTTCTTGTTTCACATGTTCAAAACTTTTTCGTCAACAACCTTATAAGAAAACCCCCATATTGACCAGTGATAGTTATGCCTGAAAGTAAAAGAAAAATGCTACTGCACCATCCGTTAAGTAATTAGAGTATTGTTGGGTGTAGGCGTTTTAGTTTAATTCTTGCATCTTTAGTAGTGAATTGCCAATTCACTTTTGCACATTGCACATTACGTTGCTGGGTCCACGCTTTAACCTGACGCACAAAACTCTCCATATCCGCAAACACAACCCCTAAAGCCACACGACACATAACCCCAATCTCAACCTCAACCATATCAAGCCAACTCCCATAATTAGGCGTATAATGCCACTCAAACCGATTCAAAAGCCTATGAGCCTCCTCAGCACAAAACGCCAAATACAACGCGCCAGCCTTATGAGTATTAAGATTATCAGTTACAAGTACAATCTTTTCAGCAAAAGGATACATCACATCAGAAACATGTTTAAGAACATTAGCAAAATCAATAGATGTTCGAGTTTTAGTAACCAAAGTTTCACGCCGACCTCCAAGAGGCTCAAAAATCATAAAAACATCAACAACACCCATGCGTTCATACTTGTAATCAATCTTTAAAGGCTGCCCCGGTCTACAAGGCAA
>WREZ01000174.1 GCA_009779045.1 Candidatus Bathycorpusculum sp.
AGCATCGTAAATGGTGGCATAACACTGGTTTTATGGTTGTTATCCTATTTTTCGTCCATTCTTTAGTATCTTACGAGCAAAATTCTGTGCAAATTGTGTAGAATTTTTGTTCGTTTTTGTTTCAACTCAGCCGAATATGTTTTCATGCGTAAGCCGTGACCTCACCCCCATTACCCATCACAAACACATAAACAAACAAAGAACAAACCAAGACTACAACCAACAAAGAAACAAGTATCAAATTTCTACGACGAGCATTATGTGAACCAGTTTTAGATTTAACAGGTACAGACATAAACAATCCTTCTTTTGAACACAAACATAACCCCTCAAAATATATATGCAGATTTATGACATGTTATTGATACAGAGTATTTATCTTTGATCATACATTAGAAGAGTTTATCCGTAAAATGTTTGGGTATATCATACTATAGTCGATGGTTTGGTAAAAAGGAGTAGGTTGTAACATCTAAAGCATTATTGTCTTATCCCAAAATTATTTCCTCTTTTTGAGCTATCTTAAGATTCACTATTAAACCATATAAACAACTCAACAACCACACCAAACACCTTATAAAAAAAGAGAAGCAGAATTATTTGCTTATGAGGCGTTTGTCTAATTTATCTGTTACCACTTTTTTCCATAGGTCAGGATCAAGTATTTTCTTTTTTGGTATTCTAACAATGCTGCCGCATCCGTCGTGTCCTAGCATAGTTTCATGAGCCATTGAGTTAATTTTTTCTTCTATGGCCCGTGCGAGGCTTAGATCGGGGTTAAGTATTTGGGTTTCTATGGGTGTGTTTGCTATTGCAGTTATTACTATTGTTTCTACTTGGTTTGCTATGTCTATGCATAGTGTTTCAAGTTCGGTGATTGATAGGGTTATGGTGTTTATTTTTTGGTTAACTGTTTTTTCAGTCATATTTCCACCTTTACACATAATATAAAGAAAATAGTATTTAAAGTTTCATATTAAATACTAAACACATTGCATACCTTTTATAAAACAATTAAATCCATCATTTTTTGCTAACATACAACATTATTGCTCACACACAACAATCCACCAACCACAACACCCACACACCCACCAACAACAACAGAAACAACCACACTAAACAAATAAAAGAAACAAGAAAACCATAAACTCTCAGAAACATAACCTAAAGAGACGTGAATCAGAAACGGCTTTTGACAGCTTTTTACATCCCAAACCCGAAAAAAAAGAAAAGAAAACCCCTTAACACAAAGCACAAAAACCAACGCTTACACAAACGCAGACTTAAAATGCCAAAGATACCACAAACCCATACCAAAAGACGCAAAACCAGAGATCCACCACAAAGACCACAACCCAGCCAACAACAAAAACTCCAACCTTAAAGTTCTACGCCCCAACTGTCACTCAATAGTACATAATAAACAAGAAAAAAAGAAAACAAACAAGTCACCCTCACCAAAAACAGAGTTAGAAAAACTCTTCGAGCCAAAAAAATACAAAGGCTCACCATTCTAAGAAGAAACGTAACATTGTTTTTTATAAAAGAGATAAATGTTTACGTTGTTAACCGAAAGGACACGTTTTAAAAAATACGCATTATTTCAGTTTTTGTATTATTATTTTTGCATAACAAAATCATGATGTTAAAATATAAATTCGTTAACAATAAAATATAAATTCGTTAACAAGAACATACGGTTTATTGTAAAAGTTAATAGTTGTTGTTATTGTTGTCTTTCTCTTTTAACGATGGTTGCCTAAAGTTTTTTGCGTTCAAGTTACTTACAACTGATTGGCCGGTACTTTTCTCAATTTGTTCACGAGCCGCTTTAGCTGCTTTTGCACCCTCTATAGCTACTTCTGCACTTTTATGTAACCCCTTTGGCTGTTGTACAATAGATATATCTGTTGCTGCAACTTCAGCAAGCATATTTAACACAAGCTCTGTGTTTGTCATGTTATCTCGGAGACCCTCAGTTTTTAACCCTTTACGCTTTTTATATTCTTTAGTAGTTAGACCACTCCAGGTTTTACTCATCAAATCCGTAAGAAACGCATACTCCTGACCAGCACTAACCCCGCTCTCATCCCATTGGTCAGTTAGGGCTTTGCGAACTTCAATAGACTTGATACGCTGATTTATCCAATTTTCACTATAACCCAAACGCCGATAACTCTGTATTGCACGATCAATAGACACCTCAGGATCTACCGCCTCATCGATACGCTCACGACCAACTTGAGCCAACCACTGCTTAAAGGGTTCAGCCTTTTTACTTGGCACCGACTGAACCACACGCAACACCTGCTCAGTATCAGCAACATCAGTTAAACGCATTTTACCATCTTCAGCAAGCATTTTCAACTGCTGACAATTTGTCAGCAGTTCATTTGCACCCTCTGCGTTAAGATGCTCTTTTAATTTAGCCCAATAATTACTTGCTCCACGTGACGTCGGTTGATCAGTTAACACAGCACATATATCAACAATAGAAAACCACCATTTCTCAGCAGTTTCATCCCACACTGCACGAACCTGTTTACCCTCAAAGAGCTTAATATTATCTTTAGACACGCCCATTCAATGTCACCACTACGCTTATTATGTTAATAGCACCCAGTTACATATGTTTCTCTTCAATTCTGAATTATCATGTTTTCATAATTCAGACTACGCAAAAACCTGATAAAAACCACCAAAACCACAACATACATCAGTACAAAAACAAACATACCCTACACATAGTGTTTAACAAAGTCTTTTTAGCGTTTTTACGCAAGGATGATTCTTAAAAAACAGACTTTTCAATCACTACAAAACAAAAGTTTGACAAACTATTTTGAGCCATTACCACATACAGACAGAAACAGACCACTGTTACATAGAACATGTAAGGTGAAAGTGAGTTTGTTAGGGGATTATTTGGCCTACAGCGTATTCTTCTTCAATTCTAACTATTCTAACTTTTACACTATCACGAGGTTTAGCCTTAGGTACAAGTATACTAAACCCTCTAACATTTAATCGGCCATCACCATTAGGAGCTAAATCAATTATAGTTACATCAATCTCTTGATCTAATTCTACCGGACAGGGCTCTTCGACGTATTTAATTTTAAATTTTCCACCACGAACTCTACGATGAACCATTATTCTTCCACACCTTTCTTCATCAAATCAGCTTTAAACTCAATTTTACCACACTTGGGACACAAAAGAACAGTAACAGGCAACACCTTATCATTAACTAACAAAGAAGAAGTGCCATGCCAATTATCTACAGTAAACTGAGTTTTAGCCCACACCATCGCTAGGTTACAAGAAAAACAAAAA
>WREZ01000175.1 GCA_009779045.1 Candidatus Bathycorpusculum sp.
CAAATTTTTTCTTTATCATTTTTATTACAGTTCACGGTTCAAACGTTTTTATAGATTTTTAAAAGTTGAAAGAGACAAGGGTTTTCCAAAAGCTATAAACGAGAATTATCGTTTATTTTTGTTTTAGGCGAAAGAATTTGGATTTAAGAAGTTTCATAGAGTCACTTCAAAAAAGTGGCGAGTTAACAAAAATTGCAGAACCAGTTTCCACAGAATACGAAATAGCAGGCGTAATTAACGCGTTAAATGAAAGCCCCATTTTTTTTGAAAACGTGAAAGAATCCATATTTCCTGTTGTAGCTGGTTTAGTTTCTTCTAAAGAGCTAATCTGTCGCGCTCTAAATATATCAAAGGAACAGTTGTTGCCAAAGCTTTCCTTAGCTATTGAAAAACCAATTAATCCAATCACAGTAGAAAATGCCCCTTGCCAAGAAATAGTATACACAGGTGCAGATGTTAACTTAACTAAATTACCTATTATGAATTATACGGATAAAGATGGTGGCAAATATATTGCCTCAGCGGTTTCTATAGTTAAAGATCCTCAAACGGGTCAAAGAAATATGTGTTTTCACCGGTTAATGCTTAAAGATAAAAATCATTTTATTGCGCGTATAGTTGAGAACCGTGGAACGGATAGTATATTAAAAAAAATGGTTAATGGAGAATTGGAAATAGCTATATGTGTGGGTAATTCCACTGCAGTGCTTCTTGCAGCAGCTACTTCTCTTCCAATAGGTGTTGACGAGTTAGGTATGGCTAATGCGCTTGAAAAAACAGATCTTGTTAAATGTAAAACGGTGAATCTTGAAGTTCCCGCAGACGCAGAGTTTGTTTTTGAAGGTAAAATTACCAACGAAAAAGCTATTGAGGGTCCATTTCTTGACTTAACAGGCGTAGTTGATCGTGTACGTCAACAACCAGTAATTGAAATAACATGTATAACCCATCGCAAAAATCCCATTTATCAAACGATTTTAGCGGGTAAAAATGAGCATAAATTTTTAATGGGTATGCCTAAAGAGCCTACAATTTATAATGAAGTAAATAAGGTCTGCCTATGCAAAGATGTCTATATCACGCCAGGTGGTTGTAGTTGGTTGCATGCTGTGGTGCAAATTCACAAAACTCATGCAGACGATGGAAGAAAAGCTATTTTGGCTGCGTTTGAAGGACATAAATCCTTAAAGCATGTGGTTGTTGTAGATGAGGATATTAACATTTATGATCCTCATGATGTTGAGTGGGCAATTTCAACGCGGTTCCAAGCTGACAAAAACCTAATTGTGTTATCAAATCAGTCAGGATCTAGTCTTGACCCTTCAGGAGATTTATCTGAGGGTAAAAAAGCTACAACCGCTAAAGCAGGAGTTGACGCAACAACACCTATTGTGGCAACGGGTAAAGGTTTCAAAAAAGAAGATTACATAAAAGTTGATCTAAACAAATATTGTAAATGAGATGTTCAATATGGAGTTAACTAAGCAAGAACAGATAATGTTAGAGGGTAAAGAAGGTTATGCCGTACGTAAAAGTATGGAAATTCTAGTTGCTCTAGGCGAAATTTTTGGTGCAAAAAACCTAATTGACGTAGGTAGTGTTCAAGTTTCAGGTGTTTCTTATCATAATTTAGGTGATGCAGGCTTAGAGTTTTTGAATTCTCTTGCCATTGATGGTAAAGTTAGGGTTTTAACTACACTTAATCCTGCAGGTATGGATCTTGAGAATTGGCAACAGTTGGGCATCACAGAAGAGTTTGCGGAGAAACAGAATTTAGTTATTGACGCTTTTCAGCGTATGGGCATATTGGTTAGTTGTACTTGTACGCCGTATCTTATTGGTAATCTTCCGTTGTATGGGGAGCATATTGCGTGGTCAGAGAGTAGCGCGGTAACATTTGCAAATTCTGTTTTAGGTGCACGTACAAATAGAGAAGGCGGCCCTTCAGCTTTGGCAGCAGCATTTGTAGGCAAAACACCCTGCTATGGTTTACATCTTGAGGAAAATCGTGTACCTGATGTGCATATTGAAGTAAAAACAGAGTTAACTAAATTATCAGATTGGGGCGCATTAGGCTACGCAGTGGGTAAAAAAGCAGAAAACAAAATTCCATACATAACAGGTATTAAAACCGCTCAACTTGATGAACTAAAAAGTTTTTGTGCCTCAACAGTTACATATGGCACTAAACCCCTATTTTACATAAAAAACATAACCCCTGGTGCTGATCAACAAGTGCAGCCTAACGAGACGGTAACTATTGAAGCATGTGACATTAAAAACGCGTATGATAATATTAATGATGAGACTGAAGAGATTGATTTTGTCTGTGTTGGTTGCCCACATTGTTCAATAAAGGAAATTCAAGAAATATCAGATTTAATCGAGGGCAAAAAAGTTAAAGCTGACATGGAGTTATGGGTTGCAACCTCTAGAACCGTAAAACAATTATCCGATAAACGTGGTTATACAGCAATTATTGAAGCAGCGGGTGGTAAATTCGCATGTGATACTTGCATGGCTGTGGCACCATTAAAAGGCCGATTCAAAGCTTTAGCAACCACATCAGCTAAGGGCTGTTTCTATTCGAGACAAAATCTTATGAAAACTAAAATGGGCAGCATGAAAGAATGCATTGAAGCAGCGGTGAGTGGAAAATGGAACAATTAAAAGGAAGAATAATCTATAAAGGAAAAGCCGAAGGCGAAGCCCTTGTCACCAATATGCCTATTAGCTTCTACGGCGGCGTAGACCCAAACACAGGCATCGTAATAGAAAAAGGACATGAACTAGAAGGGGTAAGCATAAAAAACAAAATTTTAGTATTCCCACAAGGCAAAGGCAGCACTGTTGGCAGCTACACACTATACCGCATGAAAAAAAACGGCACCGCACCCATAGGCATGATAAACAAAGAAACAGAAACCATAGTAGCAGTCGGCGCCATCATAAGTGAAATCCCATTCATAGACAAAATAGACACCACAAAAATCAAAACAGGCAACAAAATCACCATAAAAAACAACCACATAACCATAAACTAACCCACCCCCATCCACATTAAACTTGTCCCCCTCTCTTTACATCCTGAATTCCGCATTAAATTAGCGTAGCATTAATATTGATGTTAGTCATGTTTTATATGTTAAGTTGATGTAGACTTTAATTTAGTTGCGTAAAATCTTTTTAAATCATGATTTTTTTAACTCGTCTTACGTCTACGCTAAAATTAGCGTAGACAGAAAATTAAGTCGATAAAAAACCAAAATCATAAAAATATTAGGACACAAATATTTAATTCAATAAAAC
>WREZ01000176.1 GCA_009779045.1 Candidatus Bathycorpusculum sp.
AAAAAAAATGTGTTTAGTGTTGTCTTCTTAATATGAGTAGTGCTACTGCTACGATAAAGACAACTATAAGCACAAACAGGATAGCGTACAGATAAGGAGATACAGTTGATTGTGTTTTTGAGGTGAAAGTTACTGTGGGGCTGGTTATGGCTGCTGTGGAAGTGTATTTTACGATAACGTGGTATATACCGTCTATGTTTGGGATGTATGTATAAGTGTATGTTCCATCCGTTTTAGCAGTGAGGGGGATGTTTTGTGTTTCTCCGTTAGGTTTGGTGAGTGTGAGTGTTATGTCTGCTCGTGGTCGGATTGGTGAGAGTTGTCCTGAAATGGTTATGGGCGTATTTGTGTTAATTTTGGTTTTATCAGTTTTTAGGGTGAGTTGCATGTTGTTTGTATTGTATTCTCCTAAGCAGTAGAGGTTCCAGTCTTTGCTTCCTATGTATAATTTGTTGTTGTATGGTGTTGGTGAGGACCAGCTTGCGGAGGGGAGAATATAGTGTTCGATTTTTTCTCCTGTTGTGGCATCGAAGATAAAGAGGTTGCGCTCGCTGGTGACTATGTATATTTTGTTGTCGGCATATGAGGGGGCGACATAGTATTCATCGCCTGTGAAGGTGTTCCAAATTTTTTTGCCGTTTGAAGCGTTTAGACAAGTTATGTCAAATTTGTCAACGATAAAGACTTTGTTGTCTACATATATCGGGGTAGATACGATAAATTCGTTTGCTTCAGAGTTTGCGTAGGTCCAGATTATTTCTCCGTTTTGGGCATTTAGACAATAGTAAGCTCGAAGGTTTGCAGAAGTAAATACTTTACCATCAGCTACTGTTGGGGTGCCTACCATGTCAGAGCCGCCGGTGAATTGATGTTCATAGGGTAGATTTTGTTTCCAAATACGATTACCACTAACAGCATCTATTTTGTAAATTGTGCCTACATCAGGGGTTTGGGAGGTAATGTAGACTGCGCCCTCAGAAATTGTTGGAGAAGATTTTATCCAACCACCCGTCTGATATTTCCAAAGAATTGTGCCATCATCAAAGTTTAGTGCATATAAATTGCCATCTAACGAGCCTATGTAAATTATGTCATCAACTATTGCCGGGGAAGAACGAAGCATGACAGCAGCACCATAAGTTACCGGTTGTTTGCCATCAACAAAGGTTTTCCATAACATTTTACCATTTTTAGCATTAAGGCAATAAACATAACCATCTTCAGCGCCTGTTACAACTTTACCATCAACAACTGCGACAGAGGACTCAATAGTATAATCAGTTTTAAAGGACCAAATTTTGTTGCCAGATTCTGCGTCAACAGCATAAATATTGTGATCCTGTGATCCAAAATAGACAACACCATCAACAATACTTGGTGAAGATACAACAGCACCCTTTGTTTCAAAACTCCAAACTAAACTCAAGTTTTCAGGTCCTCTTACACCTATAGACGAACGTTCTGCATCATGACGGAACATACTCCAAGAACCGTCATCAGATGTAGCAGTGTTTGAAGCAGACGCCCAAAAGTTACTAACACTTTTTAGCTGCATTGACTTTATTTGAGTACTCATTTTAGCTTCGCTTGAAGCAAACGCCCAGATATGTCCCAACACGTCATATTCATCTCCTGAGATGGAGTCTACCGCCTTAGTTACCTCGCCGGGTATAAGATATAAGTAACCATATGCGATTGTCACGGATTCTCTTGGTGCATAAGCCTCAATGGGTAAAGTCCAAATGGCCTCACCTGTAAAAGCATCTAAACAAGCAAATTGTGACTCACCAAACTCATCACCATAACTAGCACTTTGACCGGAGGTAACATACACTTTACCATCAGCAACAGTTGGTGCCCCTGGAAATATCATCGTGCCAGGACCTTTATAACGCCATGCTAATTTGCCATCAGATAAATTAATAGCATAAATATATCCATCTTTGTTAGGTGCGTACACCATACCATACCCAATTGCAGTACCTGTGCAGAAATAACCCGCCGTATCAGCAGCGTAGGTCCACAAAACTTTACCTGATTTAGTATCAAAACAATATATTGTATTATCATCAGTACCACCTCGAACAAATTTACTATCAGCATAGGAACCAGAAAAAATCATAGCTGTCTTAGTAAAAGTAGTCCAAAGAAGTTTACCTGTTTTAGCATCAATAGCTATCTGCTGATCCTGAAAAGAACCAGGAAAAACTTTACCATCACCATATGTTATACCTGAACCAACTCTACCCCCGCCTGGAACATACGTGGTCCAAGCTAAAGTTGGCGGTTTTGAAGAATCAGAGAAATTCCATGCTTCTACAAAAGATTCAACTTTTACGTAAAACATTTTTTCTTCAGGAACATACACATTGGCATTAAAGTTACCCGTATCAGCACAGAAATTATCACTAATCCAAAGAATTTTACCTGTTGCAGTTTCAATACAGGTACTCTCCACTAATAGACGAGTATCATCTAATTTGTATACCACCGGCCAATTGCTACCTTTTTGAATTTCTCTGCGCCACGCAGTGAGACCTGTATCGTAATGAAGCGCAATTACGGTGTTATTGGATACAGCAAAAACAAAACCGTCAAAAGCTGTAAGATAACTATGCAAATCAGTTATATCCGCTTGCCAAGCCAACTCTGAAGTAGCTGGCGCGGGACCAGACGAGAAACGCGTAAAAGATGCATCACTATTAAGTTGAGGCCATTCAAAGTCAAGCAAATCAAACTCTCCATTAGGCGTAGAATTTTTTTGCATAAACATAACTAAAGAGAAACTGGATAACACTATAACTGCAATAATTATTAGAGCTAAAACTTTTTTTGATTTTTCCATATTATACACTCCAATATTTCACCTGAGAACCCGAACACAAACACTAAAGATTGCATCTAAAGTATCCTAATTAAACTCAAGTTATTTACCTTTCGGAAAATACCTAAAAAAAGACCAAAAAAAATTCTTGAGCAAAAAATGTGGTTCAACATAGTGTTTAAACTATAGCAGAAGGATATTAAGAGCAAAATGAATAATATATTGGAGAGAAGCAGTAGTATGCCAAATTTTGATATGAAATGCCCAAAATGTGGTGCTCTATCTATTGAAAAACTAAAGAACCAAGAACACCGTTGCTATAAGTGCGGTTACGTATTTTATTTTGTCACACCTGACTGTGGGTCGCAACTAGATTTTTCACGTTATGAACTCTAAGAATTTAATCAAGGGTTTTAATGTCGTTGTTATTTGGTGTTAAGCGGTTTCTAAGTAG
>WREZ01000177.1 GCA_009779045.1 Candidatus Bathycorpusculum sp.
GGCGTTGTCGGTTGTGGTTAAATCCTGCTTTTACACAACGCTGACTTCCACACTTGGGACATCTCATAATCATCTCAAATACAAGGGTTAAGCTACCTTATAATCCTTTTCACAATACTCTCCTTTAATTATCTATAGTTTAAAACCATTATATCTGAGGTTTTGTATGGTAAGTAATAAAAAGGGTTGTCTTTAACGTTAGAGGGAGGAAAAATGTTGAAGCTAAAT
Source organism: Candidatus Bathycorpusculum sp. (assembly GCA_009779045.1). Classification (GTDB taxonomy): domain Archaea; phylum Thermoproteota; class Bathyarchaeia; order Bathyarchaeales; family Bathycorpusculaceae; genus Bathycorpusculum; species Bathycorpusculum terrae. The sequence goes on from WREZ01000177.1 coordinate 229, forward strand.
GAGCCTATAATTATTGTAAATTTTAAAACTTATATAGAATCAACGGGCAAAAAAGCGATAGAATTGGCAAAACAGGCTGAGAAAGTTAGTAAAGAAACAGGGGCTCAAATTATAGTTGCACCTCAATTTGTGGATTTAGCTAAAATTGCTGAGGATATAGATATTCCCGTTTTTGCTCAACATCTTGATCCTATAACCCCAGGCAATAATACTGGACATATTTTAGCTGAAGCCTTAAAAGAAGCCGGAGTAGTGGGCACACTTATTAACCATTCAGAGAGGCAACTCCGACTTATTGACATTCAAAAAACTGTAGAGCTAACTAAAGAAAAAGGTCTTATCTCATGTGTCTGCGCAAATAATCCTGCCACAAGCGCAGCCATAGCTGCTTTAAACCCAGACATAACATCCATTGAACCTCCTGAACTTATTGGCACAGGAATCCCCGTATCTAAGGCACAACCAGAAATCATAACCAACACTATAAACTTAGTACACCAAATAAACAAAAAAATGCCAATTCTATGCGGCGCAGGCATCAGCCAAGCAGAAGACGTTACAAACGCATTAAAACTTGGAACCCAAGGCATACTAGTTGCAAGCGGCATAGTCAAAGCAAAAAACCCCTACAACACCCTATACACATTTGCCAACGCAACACAACAACAAAGATAAAATAAAAGGCGGAAAACAGCGTGAAGGTTGAACCTGAATGTGCATCATGCACACTTTACCGGGCACAAATACAAATTTATCAAGCCACAACAAACCCTGCTCTACGATTTAGATGCATGGCAGAAATTGTAAAACTCATAAACCGCGAATTTAAACCATCAACAGTAGCAGCCGAAATTGGCACCACAAGAGACCGCATAATACGCCAATTAACCAGCAACCCAGACCCTTACAAACAAGTTAAGAAAAAAGCAAACGAAAAAGCCCTAAAACTATTACCCCAAGCTAAAAAATTTGTACACACAGGCCACACACAACAAGAAAGATTCAAAAAAGCATGTCTATGCGCAATAGTTGGCAACACCATGGAATTTGACATACCAGGCCATAAATACACTCTAAAAAACCTATCAAAAATACTCAAAGACGCAACCAAAGATTTAGCCATTGACGATATAGACAAAGCATACGAAATAACCAAAAAAGCAGACACCCTCCTATTTCTCGCAGACAACGCAGGAGAAATCGTTTTCGACAGCCTACTTGTCGAACAACTAAAGAACATGGGCCTAAAAGTCACATACGCCGTCAAAGGTGGACCAGTAATTAATGACGCAACCATGGAAGACGTAGAAATCTCAAACATAGACAAACTAGCAGACGAAGTCATCACCACCGGAACCGACGCCGTCGGACTACTAAAAAAACAAGTTTCACCCGAATTCTTAAAAATCTACGAACAAGCCGAAATAGTTTTCGCCAAAGGAATGGGATACGCCGAAACACTAACAGAATACCAATACACCAAACCCCACCTACACCTCCTCCGAACAAAATGCACCCCCGTAGCAAACTACTTCTGCGTCCCACGAGACAAAAACATCGCAAAACTAATAATATAAAAACAACCAACCACACCCAATAAACATTAAAAAATAACTAAATAGTCTAAAACATAAATAGACATAATTTAGCCACCTTCCGCTGCCCAACTTAAGATCAAACGGTTTTAGATGCAAACAACAGTATTAAAACGCAAAACATCAACTTGTGTGAACAAACTTTTTATGGAACAGAACAAACTTGGAAAACAATTGGCGGGTGAATATCTCCATCCGTTCCGCCAAGTATAAACCCCGGATAAGGAGAAGACAAATGCAAAACAAAACCAAAACCATAGCCTTAATGTCAACATATGCTGCACTCTATGTAGCATTAGTACTTATTTTTTCAGAAACATCATTTGGACCCATTCAACTACGTATAGCAGATACATTAGTTGCCGCAGTACCACTGATAGGATTTGCAGGCGTTATTGGACATACTTTAGGAGTTTTCATTGGTAATATTTTCTCACCAGATTTGGGTTTAATCGATTTACTAAACACTATACCATCATTCATAATGGCATTTGTAGTCTACTTTGTTTACAAGAAAACCAACAACAACTACACAGTTATCGGTACATGTATTGCTTACTCAGCAGTTCTAGGAACAACTGTCGGCTGGATGCTACATTACATGTTTGAATTGCCTTTAATTATAACTATTGTAACGGTCACAGTTGGAAATATAATTGCAAGTGTCTTGATAGGTTGGCCACTGTTTATGGTACTCAAAAAAATAGGTATCCAACACTTGATAGGGCAAAAAATAAAAACTGTAGAGGCAAAAAATGATGACGACGAACAAGAAATGTGTTGTTGTTCTTAGTGGTGGACCCGATTCGGCAATAGTTGCTTATTGGGCAAAAAATCAAGGGTATCAAATATACCCCCTTACATTTAAGTATGGACAAATTGCTGTTAAGGAAACGTTGGCTGCTCAAAAAATTGCAGAAACCTTAGACATCAATACAAAAATCGTTGATCTCTCATCGTTGAAAGACATATTTAATCAAACAAGTGCCCTTGTAAATCGCGACATCCCCCTAACCAGTGAGTTCACATCACCTGTTATTGTGCCGTTTCGTAACGCCATTTTTCTATCGGTTGCTGTAGCTTATGCAATCACTATTGGTGCAGACAAAATTTTTTACGGTGCCCACGGTTCAGACGAACAATTCTATCCCGATTGTCGTCGTGAATTTTATGAAGCTTTTGAAAAAGCATCTCAGTTAGGCACTGACCAAAATATCAGTATTTGTGCGCCATATAATAATAAGAAAAAATTTGAGCTCTTCAAAATAGGTGCAGAATTGCAAGTGCCGTTAGAGTTAACATGGTCATGCTATCTTGACCTAGAAAAACACTGTGGACTATGTGAAGCCTGTGTTAATCGCAAAAAAGCGTTTTGCGAAGCAAATATAGATGATCCGACAAAATATGAAAACTAAACAGGGTAAAACAGTTTTTTCAGCAAATTACCC
>WREZ01000178.1 GCA_009779045.1 Candidatus Bathycorpusculum sp.
CTTTTAAATCCCTAAAAAATATCTAATGTTTTATAATCACAATCATCACAAAAATCATAACACCAACAACATTAACCTCTTCTCACACCAACACCTGCACAACCAACCTTTTCGCCGACCGAACAAAACAACTACAATACTTCAAACAAACAGCAAAAAACTCTGCAAAACTAAACCCACCCGCACCTTTAAACTACGCCATACTTGGCACATGGGGACAAGGCAAAACCTCCATAGCATACAAACTAAAAGAAATCGCCCTAAATGAACTACAAAACCAAATCCAATGCGCCTGCATCTACTTCCCACTTATGCCTCAATACTGCCAGAACTGGGATACATTTACTGAAAACTTTCTTAAAAAAAGTAAAAACCGCAACAGAAGCCACCCAAAACATACTGCTGCCAAAAATCAAAAAAGAAATAGACCCATGGAAAATAAGCCTAAACATAGGCATAATATCTGCCCAAAGAAAAAAAGAAGATGAAAAACAAAAACAACCCCCTAACCTAACAGATGCTCTACAAATCCAAAAAGTGGTGTTATGTATTGATGTTGTTTAGGCCCAGTTGTATCCTCGTGTGGTTGCTTTGTTGTCAGTGATTATGCCGCCCATTCTGTTAGAAGCTCCACGGTTGAAAACTCCGCCTCCATTAATGGCTGTGTTGTTAGTGATTTCGCCGCCGTACATTTCAAAGACTCCCATGTTAAATATGCCTCCGCCATTGTTGCCTGCTGTGTTGCCGGAAATTTTGCCGCTATGCATTATAAAGGTGCCACTATTAGCTACTCCGCCGCCATTTTTAACGGCAGTATTGCCTAAAATCGCCCCACTATGCATGTTAACAATGCCGCCTGAATTAACAACTATTCCCGATCCTGCACTAGAGCTGCTTTCATGAGTTACAACAATGCCCTCAATAGTTAGTATTCCACCATTTTCAACAACAATAGTGCTACTGCCAACAGCGCCAAAAATTTTACAAACACCATATTTACTATCACTAGCCAATGTGATATTTACATTAGCAGGAATGCTAAGTGCAGAATCTACAAGATAGATATCTTCCATAAAAGCAATAACAACCGAACTACCATCTACTGCGTTATCAATAGCACTTCTAAGTTCTCCCTCATTTTTAACATACATAGCGCCCTCCAAAACAGGCAACACATCGTTTGACTCAAAAGAAGGGCCCTCATCATTATTACTATCTGTTAGCATATAAAAAGTCCCTAAAATGGCTAATAATACAAGTAACAAAGAAACAAAAACCACTAACAACACTTTACGAGAAATATGTAACTTACCCTTAAAGTTAGTATTTATACCCATCAAATGACACCTATAATTATTGTAAATTGTAATAACTATGGTACTTATATGCCTTATTGCATGAACCAATGCTGCCTTTTTTGGATAAGCCACCGTCGTATTTAGCGAAAAATTTTTAAAGTAATGAACGGCTATAATGAAGTATGTTATTTGCACAGCAGATATCAAAGGGTTTGGGTGTTATGTATGCGTAAGTTGCCCAAATATGCCTGTATATCTGTTGTAGTTATTGTAATTTTTACAGTTTTTAGTTTATGTTCAACATCTATGTTAGGTGCCTCAAATACGAATTTGAATATGATAGTTGCGGAGAGGCCCCTTCAAACTGCATTTAACCCTTCCATAGATGCTGTGTCAATTCAAACGGTTTCTGCTTCCTCTTCACAAGATTTGCCCTCTATGACTCCTTCACCATGTTTTGGTCCAGAGATAATTGCCTATGTAGATAAAACTGAGGTAGACATTAATCAAACTATAACTGTCGTAGGCAGAATTACTCCACCGCTGGAGAATGCAAATGTTAGAATATGTTGTGTCCGGCCCGATTACAGTTGGATTGAAATCTATGTGCCTACTGATCCTAAAACAGGTGAATTTGGTCCCACTGAGATAGTTATGGACATGAAAGGCTTCTGGAATCTAGGTGTTAGTAATGTTCACATAAGTGATAGAATGTTTGTCATAGTAAATGATCCCACAGGAACTGCGCCAGATCCCGTGCCGTCAGTGTATCCTTGGAAACCTCACCCAACTAATGTTGAACTTTTAGGTGTAGCTGTAGTGTTAGTATGTGTTGGGATAGTATTTGCTTTAACGGCATTGAAAAAGAAGAATCGCAGGATTAGTTCCTTAAGAGTTTGTGTTGTAATGGTTCTGATATGTTTAGTGTATACTGGTGCGTTTGTTGATTATCAAAATTTTCCTCGTCCTGTGCGAATGCCTGCTGTGCATGAATTGTTAATAGGTACTAATGTTTTTGGTGTTGGTATGCCAGAAGGGTTTGCAGTGCCGTTTCTTGCGTGTTATTATCCTTGTGGACGAACGGTGACTTGTGCGCTTTGGGAGCTGCAAACATACATTTATCCCTTCATAGAAGGCAGCCACGGCTGGGGAGTATATTATAACACCTCAGGAGTAGCACGCCTAGCAGTAGTCATAGGTGGACTAATCCTATGCGCACTAGTACTAGGTAGAGCATGGTGCAGCTGGATATGCCCATTTGGACTATACCATGACCTGCTATCTTACATAAGAAAACGTCTAAGACTTAGACGTATCACTCTCTCCGATCGTACTAATAAGTCGCTCCATCAACTTAGTTTTGTGATATTGGCTACAATGCTTATAATGTCAGCAATTTTTGCGTCAGAGACCCTTATTGGTACACAGCTTATTCCTGGAACACAGGAGGGAGGTTACATATACCGGTATCTTGCTGAACCATTTTGTACTGTGTGTCCTATGAAACCGTTATGTGTGGTAATTGAGAATCACATAGGTATATTCCAAACTGAAAATGTGTTAAATCCAGCTGGAAGCTTTTATCATTTAGGCAGGTTTCTAACTTCCATAAATGTGATTTCTCTAATCATAGTTTCAATAGTCGCGTTATTTCTCAGTCGTGCCTGGTGTAGAATTTGTCCGTTAGGTGGTTTAGTTGGGTTATTTAGCAAAGTTCCACCTTTCAAGTGGCTTACTCTTGTAAAGATAGATAAAAATAGAGAAAAATGTACCAAGTGTGGTATATGTAAACGTGTCTGTCCTATGGAAATCAAAGAGGTTTATGAGCAAGATGAAGGAGACATCATGACTCCCCGTTGCATTGGATGCTTGCACTGTGTAGAGATGTGTCCATATAAGGATGCTTTACAATTCAAGTTTGCTGGAAAAACCGTGTGCAGCTCCAAAGACTGGCTATAACAAATA
>WREZ01000179.1 GCA_009779045.1 Candidatus Bathycorpusculum sp.
AAATATAGAAGAAGGCCACAGCGTTAAATTCTGAAAAATGTGTTTGTTGTTCTGAGGCAAGTGTTCTTGCAGTGTAACTCATAAAAGGTTTATTTAACAATTTAATGGTGTGTATTGACTTCAATTTTTATGTGTATGTCTATGTTATAATGTGTGGTTTGTGAAACCCTAAAATATGTTAAGGGTCTTTTTATTTTGTTATTGGGTGTTTTCAAAGTGATTCCTATTAATATGCCTAAAATTGGGGAAGAAGAAGTTCAAGCGGTGTTAGAGACTGTTAGTAAGGGGCCTTTAACTAATGCGTTGGGTCAGGGTCCTAAAGTGTTAGAGTTTGAGAGGGATTATGCCAAGTTTGCAGGTGTGAAGCATGCGGTTGCTGTTAATAATGGAACGGCGGCGTTAAATGCGGCTCTTTTGGCGGCGGGTGTTGCGGGGGGTGATGAGGTTATTGTTCCAAGTTTTACTTTTGTTGCAACAGCTGAAGCAGTGGTTTTTGCGGGGGCTAAAGTTGTTTTTGCAGATATTGACCCAGAAACATTTACTATTTCGCCAGATGATGTTGAGCAGGTAATATCTAGTAAGACTAGGGCTATTTTGCCAGTTGACTTGTATGGTTACTGTGCAGACATGAAGGCGCTGCGAGAAATTGCCAAAAAACATGACTTAGCACTAATTGAGGATGCTGCTCAGGCGCATGGGGCTACTTATCTGGGTAAACCTGCAGGATTTTTTGCAGACGCGGCCTGTTGGAGCTTGTATGCTAGTAAAAACATTACCACAGGTGAGGGGGGTGTTATAACTACTGATGATGATAAAATAGAGGAAAAACTCAGATTAATTAGAAATCATGGAGAAAAAACAAAGTACACCTCTGTTTTAATGGGCAATAATTACCGTATGCCTGAAATCGAGGCAGCTATAGGCATTGTGCAACTAAAAAAGTTGCCATCATTTGTTGCTAAACGCCGCCAAAACGCTCAACAACTTACAAAAATACTGCAAAAATCTCAACGTCTAAAACTTCCAACAGAAACAGAGCTAAATCAACATAGCTGGTATCTTTACACTGTAAAACTAGTTAATGGCACAGAAGAAGAGCGCAATTTAATTCTTAAAGAGTTAAAACAAAAAGAAATCGGCGCAGAAGCATACTACATAAATCCAGTAAACACTATGGAATTTTACCGCAAAAACTTTAACAGCCGCAAATTACCTGAAACAGAAAAAGCCGCAAAACAAGTATTTAGCTTACCAGTACACCCTAACGTTACAAGCGAACAAATAGACTATATAGGAAAAACACTTCTAACATTACTACAGTAACCCACAGCTAATCATGTGTAGGGTTTCTCTTTTTTTAGTCATTTTTTGTTTTTGTTTTACAGGTTAAAAACGTGTTTTACTGTAAGGGTTAAATATTTACAATGAGTATATTATTGTTGTATTGACTTAATCAAAGTTGATGGTTTTCTCTTGAGGCGTGAAATTTGAGTAATGAAGGAGATATCTCTAGAGTTAGAGTAAAATTTACCCTAGAAAAGCTGGGGGAAGCAGAGGGGGAACTAGTTAGGTTTAAGGCGCCAAGAACAGTAGATATGATTGTGCGCAAGCTTCCAATTGCAAGCAGAATTGCCCTCTATAAAGAAGAAGTCTACTTTGAAATTCCCATAAAAATGGGTGAAGAAAAAGCAAAGTCAACCGTTGAAATGGGCGCTATTGCGTTTTGGCCTATGAGCAGCGCATTATGCATATTTTATGGCACATCACAACCTTATAGTCCGGTAAACATACTTGGAAAAATCACAAAAAATCTAGAGCTGTTTAAAAACGCAAAAAGTGGAACAACCATAAAAGTAGAGTTGTTACCAAACGTGAAAACAGAAAACACAGGTCTAGAAGGATAAAGAACTCTCAGACCATAAATCAAGCAACCGCTGACACTCTTGCACCATAATAGAGTCAACAGTTTTCTCTTTTAAAGCATTTAAAAACTCTATACGCTTTAGTATAGAACGTTTCTCAGCGTTTCCACCATAGTAGAGTTCCCCGTCAAGATATTCTTTCATACTGTAGGCTTTTTGAACAAACAAACTAGCAGCATCCACAGAGTTATCCACAGCATACTGATTTGCCCAAAGAGCCACCTCCGTTTCCCTTAACTGAGTTACACCGTCAATCTCAGTTATTTCCCTAATATACGTCCTAAAAAAATCATAATAACCCGCAACTTTTAGACAATCTAAGGCTTGATTAACTTTAACCTTAAAATCATCGGTACCATCAACAACAATTAGGTCATGCTTATAACCTTGAATAATTAAGATTTTGGCAGCATGCACTTCTTTAGTTGTGTATAATCTTTGTGGAAAACCCAAATAACACTACGCCCCTTCTTGCAAATATGTAAAAATAATAACTAAAATAAGAAAAGAGAGAGCAGCGTTAGGCTACAGCTTTATAGATTTTCAAGCTATGACTACTAGAGACAAGCTCAATTTGACCAGCCGCTTCAAGCTGCTCTAGAAAAACCTTAGCTGCACTAATACGCACACCAAAACGGGTAGCAACAACATAAGGCGTTAAAGCACCCATCTTTTTAACTTCAGAAACAATTCTCTGATCCTTAACGTCAGGAGGCAAAATTGCTAACTGCTTCTTTTCACGTGGTGGACCTACTTTATCTTTCTTTTTCGCATCTTTTGCAGCTTTGTCCTCATCAGATTTTACTTGCTGCTTTTCCATCTGCTTAATACCGAGCTTCTTTTTTCCGCCCATTACTTTTTCACCAATTAAATTGAGTATTTCTCTACGTCTAGAATGGCTGAGTTATTTCAACCTTATGCTGCTCTTTCCATTCTTTGATTGGAACGCCAAGTTTCTTTTCCACTTCCTGACGATGAATAGAGTTCATAGTACAGAAAGGTATGATCCTACCATCAGGAACAGCGTAATGAATTAAACATTGCTCAACACGCTCAAGATCAAAATTGTAGGGATCCATAAAATGCATAGACGCAAGCAACAAAGATTTACGCTGCAAATCACCAAGAGACTTGTAATCACCTTTCGTTAAAACACCTAATATGTATTTACGTAGAAAACCAAACTTTACATAACGCACAGCACCAGCTAAACGAAGCTTAGCCTCAGTCTTATTGCCCTTAGACGCAAGCTCATAGACTTTATTCATAACACCTACAAACTTATCAACATTAGCTAACTGGGTAATTGGCGTTATTTTACCATCCTCAATTAACAG
>WREZ01000180.1 GCA_009779045.1 Candidatus Bathycorpusculum sp.
CAAAGTATTAACAAATTATGATAAAAGTGTTGGCAATAAAGAAAGAAGAAGTCTAATCTTCAAAATACTCTCTGTAATAGAGAGATAAAAAGTTGGTTGAGGGTTGTTTGTTTAGCGTAGGGTTTCTTGGAAGGCTAATAGTTCGACGTTTGTTGTTGGTTTGGCGGCTTCGGAGATTCTTGAGGCTATGACACGTTTTATGGTTTTGCTGGTAGCTATGTCTACGATGCGTTGTGTTATGATGCCGTCGAAAATTACTGTGTTGACGTTTTCTATTTGTTGTAGTTTTTCGGCTAGTTGGCTTACAGGTATGCGTTCTATTTGTTCGAGTTTTTCATTTAGCAGTACGGATTCTAGGGTGCCTTGTAGAGATTTGACGATTTCTTTTATTTGTTCAGGAATTTGAGGTTTTGGTGGACGTTGAGGTGCGCGTTCGGGTTGTGGTTGTTGTTGGGGTAGTGTACGTTCTGGAGTGGGGCGTTGTTGTTGTTTTTTTGTTGATAGTGAGGTTTGGATTGCGTTATTTTGTTGTTGTGGAGGTGGTGGTGGGGGTGGGGTTGTGTTTTGTTGTTGTTTGTTGAGTTCTGTTACGGGTATGCGGTTTTCTATGGCTTCTGTGATTTCTTTGCAGTTGCATTCTTCGATTTCTTTGCCTCGTGGGGCGCGGCCGATGTATTTGACGTTTGTTACTTGTAGGAGTTCTTTTTGTATTAGGTCGCCGCCTCTATCGCCGTCTAGTAGGGCGGTTGATTCGCGTTCTTTTGTTAGGCGTTTTATGGATTCTGGGACTTTTGCGCCTTCTAGGGCTACGGTGTTGGTTAGGCCGCATCGCATTAGGTTTATTATGTCTGCGCGTCCTTCGACGACTATGATTTCTCGTGCGCCTTCAAGGGTTGGGCCTGCGGGGAGGTCTTCGGGGCCGTATTTTTCGACTTTGCCTACTTTTATGGTGTCGCTGATTTCTTTATAGACCTCATCTACACTAGGCATAGATTCTATGTTCCATCTGTGGAGAATTTCTTTTGCGCGGTCGATGATAACTTTTCGTCTTGCCTCGCGGATGTCTTCAATTTTATCAAGAATTACCTTAGCACTGCAAGGCCCAATTCGGTTTATACTTTCAACACTAGCAGTTATAAGAGCTGTAGAAACACGATCTAAACTGGTAGGGATAGTAATAGATCCTGTTGTTCGGTCATTTTTAGAGTAGAGATCAATTTCAATTCTGCCAATGCGTCCAGTTTTTTGCAGTTCACGAAGATCAAGCTCTGAACCAAAAAGGCCCTCTGTTTGACCAAAAACTGCACCGATTACATCAGGTTTCTCGACGACACCGTCAATTTCAAATCTAGCATGTATAACATACTTTATCGTAAATGTTTGGGAAGCACCCATAAATATGCACCTTTTTCTTTATTTGAGATATTTGTAAGTTTTATTTTTAATGAGTTAGTTAGTAATCAAATAAACAATCTCACAGAGGAGATAGCTACTCAATTATTATTAACACTAACCTAATAACGCGGCTACGTTATAACAGTTTTGGTACCAAACAGCAACAAGCCACCAACAAAAGAAAAATGTACAAACCATAACTTAGCGCTTTTACCTCTATGCCATAACGTCTATGTCATAACAACAAAACATAGGAAAACCACAAAAACACACCTAATATCGCCATAATATGCACTAAATACTTGTATCGTATTTTTTAGCGCTACTTTTTATTTATAGCGAGCACAGAGACATTTTGCGTAAATCTTGGCAATTATGCACTCTTTAAGTAGATGTTTTCTATTTTTGTGGGACTATTAGCACAAGTTTAAAATTGCCTCTGAAAAGAGGTGGATTAGAGTTTTGCAAGGGTTATTTTCGGGTTTTTTGACATATTTACTTGTCCTGTGCCTTCTATAACGTAGCCTATTTCGCTGTATTGGATTTTTTGTTTGTCAAGCTCACTTTGCAGGGCATCGGTGTTTTCTTTGGAAACTGCCATTACAATGCCACCTGCGGTTTCTTTTGCCTCACCTGTTAAAAGAGGATAACCAAAAAGTTCAGACAACTCAGGAGTACCGGGGATCACATAGAGATTGTTGATTATTATGTTAACATTACTTAGGGTGGCCATGTTTGTTAAGTGGCCTTTTAACCCAAAACCGGTAATGTCAGTAGCGGCGTGTATGGAGGTTTTTTGCATTACCTCAGCCACGGGTTTGTTAGAGGCAGTCATGCCAGCTATGGCTTTGTTTACGGCGGTTTCAACTAAATCTGCTGAAACAGCAACAAACAAGTCTTTACTATCACCTGCCTCGTCTTTACGTAGACGATAAGCAGCCATAGCAGCAGCTATACCTAAGGGTTTAGTTAGAAATAACCGATCACCAGGCTGGGCTCCACGAGTATAAACAATTTTATCTATAGACCCAACACCTGTAGCTGCACCACCAATAATTGGCCAAGGATTACGAATAGTATGACCACCAATAAGAGGTATACCCATTTCGTGACAAAAATCGCTCAAACCTTTAAGCATACCAACCGCAAGCTCAGCAGGCATATTTTCAGGGTAAGCCATGATAGTAAGCAAACTAGTAATGTTAGACACGCCTAAAGTGTAAATGTCACTTGTAACGTTACTACCAGCAATTCTACCTTGAATTTCAGGCTCATCCACCATAGGCGTAAAAAAGTCAAGCGTATTTAAAACAGCCAAATTATCAAAAATTTTAACAACACTACTATTCTCCCAAGCACCCGCTAACACATCTTCACCATAACTTTGAACAACACCTGCCGCTTCAAGCAAAGAAGACAACTGATACTGGGGAATCTTACAACTACAACCATGCACAGGAACAGCCTTAGTTAACCTATAACTCAAACACTCACCTAACAAATATTAAAAAAAGAAAAATAAAAAGATTTAACACACAAACAAAAATGTCATTTACAGATTATTTATCATAGACATTTTTACGGAACCCTACAATTGGACAATAAATACTGGTCTCTAAAACATTAAAAATAACTCGAAAATTAAATTTATCATAAACAGATGACCGAGGACAAAACTATTTTGGATTTATTCATATGATTAAATGTTGTATAAAAAAGCAATTAAGAGGAGTATTACTGCCGGTTTGTTGTCGTTGTCAAATGTTTCTTCCAAACATGCCTTATCCACTGAAAATCACCCAAAAAATTAGAACCTATC
>WREZ01000181.1 GCA_009779045.1 Candidatus Bathycorpusculum sp.
CTTTGTTTTTGGTGTTTAGTTGGTTTATTAGTTTTTCTGTTTGGGGGTTGTTTGGGTGGGTGTTTGTTTCGCTAAAATTGTATAGATAGTTTGTTGTGGGTTCTGTATTTTTTGTGTTGTTTGGTTTTTTTGTGATTTTGTATGTGCTGCAATGGTTGTTTTCTGATTTTTTTGTTAGTATGCCTTGTTTTTCGTATGTGTTCACAGTAATCTGCCTCTAAACGTTTTTATCTATAGGTACATTCAACGTTATATTTTAATTTTTGTATTATGCGTATTTTGTTCCCTAGCTTATAGAGTTAAATAATATGTTTTTAGTTCTAAGCTTGATTTTGAGTCATTTTTGTTTTTTTGTATAATGGGTTTATGTTACATTACTTCTAGGGCGCCGTCGTTTATGGATACGCCTGAGGAGGCTATTTTGATTTTTTGTGAACTGTTACTTAGTTCGATGCCGTCTTGGTTTAGTACTATTTTTAGGCCTGCGTTTGTTTCTATGGTTACGTTTTCTGCGCCTGTGGCTTCGATGCCGTCTTGGTTTAGTACTATTTTTAGGCCTGCGTTTGTTTCTATGGTTACGTTTTCTGCGCCTGAAGTGTCATCTAGTTTTATTGTGTTGGTGTCTGTTTTTAATATTTTTATATCTGGCGAAGCCGATTCGTCGGGGGTTTCTCCATCTTTCCAAAAACCGCCTGTCCATATGGGTGTTTCTGGGTTGCCAGATTCAAACTCTATCCAAACTAACGCGTCTATGGGTGGTATGCAAAAGAAGCCTACGTTTTTTCCTGCATAAGGCGAGCAGGGCAAAGCCCAGCCAGAGTCATTTTCACCAAAAATTACAGGAACTTTTGCTCGTATACGCCCCAATTTTAAAGGGTCTTTATTATCTGTTACAACTCCCCGATATTTTCCAAAAAAACTATCACTAATATTATTGTTGCTCATAGTTTTTTCACTTCTTCTATGGTTGATCCTAATCCTTCTCTTGACAGGGTGAAGCTTTGTTTGTAGGAGCCTTTTTCAAGTTTATGTGTTACAGTTTTAACGTAGTATAATCCATTGTATAGGTGTCCTACGCCTCGTAGGGCTACTAGGTGTCTTGCTTTTAACACGTCTTTGTATTGTAGGGAGTCTATTTCACCTGTAGCTGTTACCGCATCAGATGAGGCATTGTCTGCTTCTTTTTGCGCCATAGTAGTTACGTCTGTTTGACTGGCTCCACTCTTTTGTGGTAATTTAACTATTTTAATGTCTGAACAAAGATCTGATATAGACTGCAACGCAAGTTTTTCTCGAGAACTTTTAACCTTTGGAGTGTCTTCTATACTGCCATTTTCAGTGTTTTGAGTTTTTCCTTCTATGTTACCTTGTTGAAGAGCATCTAAACTAAAGTTAATGCTGTTTAGATTAGTAAATTCGCCCATGTTAAACGAAAGCGCCTTCTGTTTTTCAACCTCTTCCCAATTAGTAGGTCCAAAATAGGCAATATTATTTTGTGGATCATCATCAGTATTTTCAATATAAAAAACATAACCAAACTTGGTTGCCAGTTGCCGTATATATTTTAAATCCGTTGTACGCTGAGACCGTATTATATTATCTGGTGAAGCCGCTTGCATGTTGTCATGCTTAATAATTTTTGCTTTCAAACCAAGTGATGAGTATTCTTTAATTATTTCCTCAACTATACTATCTTCACTTCTACTCTCAAAAGACTTTATTTTCTCTTCTAAATCCATCATTACACTTAAATCCTTACCTGTAATGGTCAAAGTGGTTTTTCCAGCCTCTTTACTAGGATTTAATTGATGATGAGTAATTATTCCATCAATTAACACTTTAGAGGCTGCTCCAAAAGAAACTAGAATCCTAACACGATTAAACAAATTGATTGCTTTCTCTTTAAGCAACGGGTAATCGTCCATATCATCTACGCCACATCTGCCTGCTAAAAAAGTAAGCTGAAAACCATTCTGATCCTTATCTGAGGTTGTTACACTAACACTTTGCAGCGAATTCATCAACAACACTGAAGCCGGCTCTAAGGTGTCTTTTCCCATAAGCAACGTTACATATATGCCCAACGACATCTATTTTCTACCCGCAGACGCAACTCTAAGAACTGTATTTGTCTTATTTACCAAATCAAAAGGGTACATAGCATTATTGGCATCACAAATACGCCAAAACTGTTCTGGCTCACCTAACACCCTATTTGCCACATGATCCAGTCTATCTCCCGCTGTAACTGTAACTTCATGTAAAAGAGACATGGCCTCGCCATCAGGAAGAAACCGACGCTTCTTATACTTAATAACTTGACCATTATCCATAGTTAACGCTGCATCTTCTACTTGATCATAGCGACTATTTGAATCAAACACGATAAACCCTCTCCGCCCAAATTACCCTAATCATCATATACATTATTTCTCCTACATGATTTTTTTTAGATCCTTAGCAAACCCTATGGCATCTTTAACTGTGGATGTGTGCTGTGCTACTGAAGATAGCACTTCTTTAGCGATATTATTTACAGTATACAGAGAGTATGCTAACTGTGACAACTGTAAATTAGCGTGGCCCAATGCCTTCATGCTTATAGTTACTTTTGCTCGAATAGGATTTAACATGTTATCATAGGCCTCCTCTGTTATGCTATAACTCTTTATTGCTATTGGCAAAATTTTGTTCACTCCAAAGGCAAACAAGACAACTGGTCCTGTAGGTGGTATAATCTCCATTTTTCCTGTCTTAGCTAATTTTTCATTAGCTGTAACCTGATCGGATGGAGGATATAAAATAGCTTCTAACATTGCTAATTGAGGGCTAACGCCAAAATCAACTGTAATGCGATTCTCTTTAGGGTGTTCTAAATCGTCTGTTGCGTCAAATTCTACATCAACAGTTAACTCTTCATCTGGTGCTCGTTCTAAACGAAAAGTTTCTGAATTACTTCCCTCAACAGGGCTATATTTAGGTGTTAACGTACGCGTGATACTATCCGGATTATACTGAAAACTAATAAACCTAGGTGATGAACTAGGCGTATCTAAAACCACTATGGCCCCTTTAAGCGTCCGCGGCGTACCAGAAAAACCCGACATAATAACCAAACATATTCTAACTAAATACCTATATACCTTTTACGGTACATATCACAAACAAAACAAAAACCAAACATACACAATAACAACAAAACATGATATATTA
>WREZ01000182.1 GCA_009779045.1 Candidatus Bathycorpusculum sp.
CTTTTTTTGTTCCAAAGCCTCGTACGCCGTTTTGTTTAAGGGTATGTTCTAATTCTTGGGCTTGCTCTTGTGTTAGTTCGCCTCTTTTTTGTAGATAAGAGATTATTTCTTGGGCTTGTTCGTCGGTGTCACATCGGCGTAGAAAGTCTACGGCGGTGGGGTTAAAATGACGTAGTTTATCAATTGTTTTTGTTGGTTTAAGAAATTCTTCTTCGCATACATCTTCTATTTCGGCAGCGTACTCTGCTGCTTCAGGGTTTTCACGGATAGCGTCTATAGCGATTTTGTTTTCAGAGTCCTCTTTGAGTTCACGATATAGGTGAGGGAACATTTTCTTAAGTGAGTGATTATCAACAGCCATAGTCATCAATATAGATAATACTATTTGGAGCTTTAAGTCCTTTTTGAAATAGGTGTCAATAAAGTTATGGTAGAAATTGTCTTGTCGCGTTTTCTTTTAGCAGTTTTTCAAGTTCAAGAGTTTTTAGACCTTTAATTTCATCGCCAAATATGTCACACTTTCTTCGCTTCCCTGCCTCATCTGGACTTCGGACAACGATTTCCAAACGGTTTTTTGTGTCAGTTTGAGCATACACATGATATGATAAGTAAGTTATACCCTGCTTGTTAACTTTAGTCCAGCATGCCTGTTGCACTTTTACGTTGGATATTTTTAAAAGCTCAACAATCTGTTCAGGTGGGTCAGCATAGACGGCTATATCTATGTCACTGCCAAATCTTGCAGTTCCACGCCATACACTACCGATCAGCAGAGGGTAATACGCATCTAAAAGCTGCATGATTTTAAATGCTTCATGACGCATTAAAGCAAGATTCTCTCTTCTGGTGGAACCTTCTTTTTCGTCAGCAATTTTATCAAGTTCTAAGGCAACTTCAAGATTAGTAGGCAAAAAATGAACCCCAAAAGTTTTTGCCGCCCTAAGTTTGGCTTGTTTGTATTCTTTTTCAGCACCGAAATAAAGCAAAGTAGCTGCTTCGCGAGAAACTCGCCAGCGTACATCATAAGCATAATCGGTGCTGTTCATATTTTATCAACAGTATTTTTGGGTTAAGAGTTTTCTGGTAAAAATCAGCTGTTTTCAGCTATGGTCTGCCAAAAATGCTAAACATCAGAGTAACTTTGATTAGCAGGTTTGCATTAACAAAAATGAGGGAAATAAATGAGCTTATCACCAGTTGAACGTGAAATGTTGAAAACCATGCTTTTAAATGGCAATCCAATGAAAGCCGCGCAGATTACTATAGAGGACAACAAAGAAGAGTTATCCAATACAATGGTGCATCTTGTAGAGCTTACACGTAAAGGATATGTGAATTCACCTCAAGAATACATATATGAGTTAACAGATGAAGGAAAAAAAGCTCTCGGAATTCAGTCAACCACTAAAGAAACTGCTAAAACTATAATGGCCTACACCCCACATGATAAAGCATTCAATTTTTACGTTGACATAGATAAACCACTTCACATGCATGCCCATAGTTTACAAGATTTTGCAAACAAACTATCCAAAATTGACTTGAAATCCATAGAGTTCCATATGAACAAAGACGATTTTGAATCGTGGTTTAGAGATTTAGGTGATCAGGAATTAACGAAAAAAGCAGCAATAATTAAAGAAAGAAAAATATCAGGAGACACCCTTCGATTTTTACTCCATAACATAGTTACACAACGTTGTCAAGAGTTAATGAAGTTAACAGAACAAACAACACCATAAGTAACAAGTTTAAGACCAGAAATAAGTCGATAAAAAGAAAGATAATATTGCACACAAGAAAACGTGTAATAATTTTCGTAATTTTTAGGGTAAAAAGTAAGTGAACTATGGAAAAAATGAAATAGGTAAACCTCTTATTATTTTGATGGTTTGGGTGATTAGGTGAGCGATAAAGATAGTAGAGTTGTAACGGTAAAGATTTCTGATGAGGTCTATAAGGAGTTTGCTTTGCGCATCCCAGAGGGTGATCGAAGTAATTTTATTCGTGAAGCCATTAGTGAAAAGTTGCAAAAAACACCTAAACCTGACAAACTTTTAGCTTTAGAGGATCGAATGGATAAACTTGAAAGTGAACTGGAGCAAGTAAGGAAGTATCTTGCTGATTTAGAACTTTTAACGTTTGATCATTGTAAAGTTGACCCACATAGTTTCTGTATAGATGAAACTGATCGTAAAATCATTGATTATTTAATGCACTATAAAGGTGCAACCACACCGGAATTAGCGGAATATCTTAAATGTAATCGTTGGCTAGTTTTAAATAGACTACAAAAAATTCAGCAGGTTTCCAAAAAAAAGTGCGGTAAATCCATAATTGAATATTGCGGCGGAGAACGTTCGGGTAAAAAGAAGGCCTGGTGGATTAACCAAGAAGTGCTCAGCGAAAATGAATAACTATACGGCGGCATATTTTGTGCGGCAGAGGTTATTGTGCATTGTATAGACGTTACTACACCAAGATACGGTAGGTCTTTTTGAGCAGTTTTTTTGTTTTTGTTGCGTATGTCTGTGTAGAATAAGGGTTAAAATGAAGTTTTTATTCTTGTATTTCGCGTTCACGTTTTAAGCGTTTGATTCTTTTAGCGTAACACCACCAGAGATTCAAGAGGATAATGCCAAGTGAAATAAGCAGTACCCCTTCTACAGCGTTTGTTAGCCAATAGTGGAAACCTTCCGCCCAGTAGCGTATGACTATGCTGAATTGTAAGAAGCCCATGCATAGGTCTACGCAGCATATTATGAACCAGATTTTGGAAATTCTCTGATAATGTTTGATTCGGGAAGTAAAGTCGCTATATATTTTAAAATCTCCGCCGTCGGCTTTCTTTCGGAAGTATACCCATCGGAAGTATGTGTCAACGTGTTCCACACCGTTTTCTGCCATAAAACGGATATATCGAATACTTTCAGGGTGGTTTATGTTGTGTTCTAAATATTCAATGCGATAGATGTATTCTCCTGGCACGCAGTCTTCAAAGGTGTAGCGGCAAAAAGTATAAGCGGTCATGGCGAGTCCTTTTGCTGCCATTTTATTTAGCCAGTTTTCTTCTTTTTCATAATCTCAAAATGCTTTCCAAAGTTTTGTTTTCATTATTGTAAACTCTCCAATTTGTTTTTGCCATTGATAAGTAGTTCTTCTATGCGTACAAGTTCGCGTTGTAAGATTTTGCGGCCTATGTTGGTTA
>WREZ01000183.1 GCA_009779045.1 Candidatus Bathycorpusculum sp.
TACTTGTCAGTAAACCCATTTAATCTTTTGCTCATCCACAAAATAGTTCACAACTAAACTCTCACGTATTTACAAACAACCCAAAAATTATCGCACCATAACAATCACCCATAGCAATTAAACAATCAGCCTTAACTTAAACTTGTGAAAAAAGAATAGGGCCAGACCCTATCTATTGTAAACTATTGTATTGTAGACAGTGTTTCTATGTTATTGATTTTTAGTTGATGTAACAGATTCACTCTTTTTTAGTTTTTCTTTGTCTTCTTTTTTAGTTTTGAAGGTGAAGGCCATGGCTATAATTTCTACAATAAAAAAGAGTGTTAAAAAGTTGTTTAGGGTTAGATGAAAATTTGAGGGAAAGGTCGTTTTATGCCCAAAAATCATATAGTACTATGCCATAAAGTTAATAGGCTACAAACTCAATGTCCATGTAGTTTACTCTTATTTGAGAGATTCCCATATGCATAAAATGTTTATAGGTATGATGCATTCAAATCAAAATAACAACAATATTATAAATGTTAAAGTGGAGAATGAATAAGTTATGGCACGTTTTAGACAAAATGATGAAATTGTTAAATTAATGGAGAACCCAAAAATTATCCGTAACACCAGCATTATTGCTCATGTTGATCATGGCAAAACAACTTTATCGGATAGTCTTTTGGCGCATGCAGGAATTATCAGTGCAGACGCTGCTGGACAAAAACGGTTCCTTGATAGTTATATTCTTGAAAAACAACGAGGTGTTACAATATTTGCCTCAAACGTCAGTTTGGTTCACACCTATGAGAATACCGAACATTTGATTAACCTAATCGATACACCCGGACACATTGACTTTTCAAGCGCAGTTACCAGAAGCTTAAGAGCTGTTGACGGCGCCCTTGTAGTTGTTGATGCTGTAGAAGGCCCAATGACTCAAACAGAAACCGTCCTCATGCAAGCACTTAAAGAAAGAGTTAAACCACTTCTATTTATCAACAAAGTTGACCGATTAATCAAAGAAATCAAACTGTCTCCACAAGAAATTCAAAAGAAATTTGCCAAAGTTCTCACAAAAATCAACAATATAATTGAGCGACACGCTCCACCAGAATACAAAGAAACCTGGAAAATTAAAATTGAAGACACTGTCGCTTTTGGTTCAGCCCTACACAAATGGGGCTTAAGCCTTGATTATATGAAACAAAAACAAATCAGCTTCCAAGACATCATAGACGCATACACAGGCGACCCAGATGAGGTTAGCGCCAAAGTAAGTGCATTAAGTAAAAAAGCACCACTTCCCGAACCAATTCTTAACATGTTCTGCAAACACTTACCAAGCCCACTAGTTGCTCAACCATATCGTCAAGCAAAGATTTGGCCAGGCGATGTAACATCACCAGTTGGTGTTGGCATGTCAAAAGTCGACCCTAAGGCTCCACTACTTATGTGCATCACCACAATTGATGTAGATCCACACAGCGGTACTGTTGCCATTGGCAGAATTTTCAGCGGTAGCATCGTTAAAGGTAAAGAAGTACAACTAGTTAGTTCACAACGGAAAGGCACCATTCAACAAGTTTTCATGAGCATGGCAACTGACCGTGTCATAGTTGACTGCGTACCAGCAGGCAACATTGGAGCAGTCTCAGGTCTACCCGCTATGCGCATTGGTGAAACCCTAGGCGAGGCAAATTGTGAAATTCACAGCTTTGAAGGCTTAACCTATGTGTCTGACCCAGTGGTTACTGTAGCTGTTGAACCAGAAAACGTTAAAGACCTGCCACTTTTTGACAAAGTTATGCATAAACTCACAACAGAAGATCCCTGCATACGCTTTGTTATGAATAAAGAATCAGGCGAATTTCTCCTATCAGGCATGGGTGAACTTCACCTTGAAATCACAGCCTACCGAATGCAAGAAGCAGGCCTAAAAGTCAAACTCAGCAAACCAATTGTCATCTACAGAGAAACCATCAACCATGACTACACGGGCCCAGCAGTTATGGGTAAAAGCCCAAATAAACACAACAAACTCTGGATAACCATAGAAAAACTCTCTGAAGACATCATAGAAGCAATTAAATCAGAAAAAATTACTGACCTACAAAACAAAGACGAAAGAGCCAAAGTCCTCAAAAGCCTTGGCTGGTCACCAGACGAAGCAAAAGGTGCAGTTGCAATTGAAGAAAGCAACATCCTAGTCAACCGCATCCGTGGACGACAATATGTAGAAGAAATCATCGACCACATAAAAACCGGATTCCGCGAAGCAGTACACACCTCACCACTTACAAGAGAACCCGCACACGGCCTAAAAATCAACCTAGAAGATATAACCCTACACGAAGACCCAGTCCACAGAGGCCCAGCACAAGCCATACCAATGACCTGGAGACCAATCTACTGCGTTATCCTACTCACCAAACCAAAACTACTTGAACCCCTCATAAGCTTTGAATGCAAAGTCCCATCAGACTTCGTCAGCAGTGTCCTTGCAACTGTTAACAAACGTCGCGGCAAAATCATAGACATGCCCTCAGAAGAAGACATGATAACTGTCAAAGCAGAAATGCCCGTATCTGAAAGCTTTGGTATCGCCGATGAACTTAGAAGCTCAACCGAAGGACGCGCATTCTGGGCAACTCAATTCAGCCGTTGGGCACCAGTTCCAGAACAATTACAAGAAGAAATAATCAAAGAAATCCGCGAACGCAAAGGACTACCAGCCGTTCCACCAAAACCAGAAGAATACTTTGAGAAAGAATAACCTCAAACAACTCTTTCTTCTTTTTTGTTTTTTTATCTTTATTCACCTTAGTTATTTTTTACGACAAATCTTTCAAATTTTGACAGCGCCCACGTTTAGCAAGAACGTTATTTTTGTGTAGTTTAGTCAATTTAGGCCTTCATTTTGACGGGCACTCTGTGCAGTTTACAAGTTTTTACCACTTCACCAGCTTATGGAACGGGCGGCATCAACATTTCTTGCTATAAATGAAAACTCACTAAATTTTTATTCTGTCCAATTTTTAGTTAAATATTATGATAAAGGGGAAGGTTTTAGAGGCTCGAATACTTAAAAGGTAATTATTCAGTCGCATGGAGAATTTTGAAATAACGAAGTTACAGTCCCAGTGAGAATACCCGAAATAGTATCATAAGCAGACTTTTTCTGTTTAACAGCAGTACCCACAATTGACGCA
>WREZ01000184.1 GCA_009779045.1 Candidatus Bathycorpusculum sp.
ACAACAACCCCAACCCCAACAAAAACCCACAAAAAACAAAACATACCCAATAACGACTTAACACCACCACACTACCCATTAGAAAAAAAAGGCACCTCAACTATTACATAAAATCGTTAACTACAAAAAACCACAAAAACTAAGCAGCTAAAAACACACGCATCTTCTGAAATCTCTTGACACAAAAAAAATAATAAGAGTACAACCTATTTATTAGGCATACCCTGTTGAGAACAAGTGGTGTTGGCAATGGCAATTGATCAAAAAGCTGAAATTATCATATATCAAACGCAGGATGGAAAAATCAAAATTGATTGCCGATTTGCAGGCAATACCTTATGGCTCACTCAAGCACAAATTGCCGAATTATTTGGGCGAGTAGGTCTGTTATAACAAAACATGTTGGTAACATTTTTGCAGAAAGCGAGTTGGACCAAAAAAGCAATGTGCAAAATTTGCACATTCCAAATTCAGACAAACCCGTAACACTCTACTCCCTAAATGTTATTTTGGCCGTTGGGTACCGCGTAAAATCTCCCCGTGGCACACAGTTTAGACAATGGGCAACAACTGTTTTACATGAATATTTACAAAAAGGGTTTACCCTAAACGATGACTTTTTAAAAAACATGGGCGGCGGAATATATTGGAAAGAACTTTTAGAACGCATCCGAGATATTCGTGCCAGCGAAAAAGTAATGTACAGACAAATTCTTGATTTGTACGCAACCAGCTTAGACTACAACGCTACTATGCCTGAAACCCTAGAATTTTTTAAAATCGTACAAAACAAACTGCATTATGCAGTTAGTGGTCACACGGCAAGTGAAATCATTTTTGATCGCGCCAATGCTGAATTGCCCTTTATGGGGTTAACGGCGTTTAATGGTAGGCATCCAATGAAAAATGAGGTAACAATTGCCAAAAACTATCTAACCGAAAAAGAACTCTTCGCATTGCGACGTATGGTTAACGCCTTTTTTGATATGGCAGAAATGAAAGCTGAATTACATGAACCTATGTATATGCGAAATTGGCTTGAAATTCTTGACAAATTCTCCCGTGACTTTGGAGTAGGTACTTTAGAAGACACTAGACACATTAGCCACGTGGAAGCAATAGAAAAAGCCCTCCAAGAATACGCCACTTACCGCACACAACTTCCAGACGACCTAACCGATGTAGAAACAGCGTATCTTGAAACATTAAAACAAATACAAAAAAAACTCAAACCCAAAGAAAAAACCACTCAATAAACTTACTAACAAATAACTTAACATACTTAAATTAACAAAACCAAAAAAGAAAAGAGACACGTTAGAAGATCATCACCTATTTTAAAGTTCAAACCCTACTATATACATAATAAATAAACTAAATTTACCTATATATAATAAATAAACCATACTTATAAGGTAAAAATAAAAAGATACACTTATGAAATATACAATAATTGATCTTGGTTCTAACTCTGTAAGCCTTTCGATCTACGGATATGAAAACGGGAAATTTGACAAAATTTTTAATCAAAAAGAAATCGTGGGACTTGCTGAATATGTTTCAAACGACGCATTAGACATAATTGGCATCAAAAAAGCGTGTGTAATTCTGAACGTGTTTAAAGAAACTGCATTAAAATTTACTAAATTATCTGATATTCATTTAGTTGCTACAGCAGCACTTAGAAACATTACAAACAGAGACGAAGCTGTAAAACTTATCATTGAAGAAACTGGGCTAACACCAGATGTTCTTGAAGGCGAGACAGAGGCTGCATTAGGATTTGTCGGGGCTTCTCAATACGTAAATTGCGAGAACGGAATAATGATTGACATTGGAGGAGCAAGCACTGAGCTTGTACTTTTCAGAAATTACAAAATTGTAAGCCTCATAAGCCTACCAATTGGCTGTTTAAATCTAGCCACTAAATATGTGAACGAAATAATACCTAAAAAAAGTGAAATGAAACAGATCACAGAGGCTATAAGTAACCAATTTTCAAAGATTAATTGGGAAACAGACACAGAGCCACTGATAATCGGAGTAGGCGGCACAATTCGGGCCGCACTTAAACTATCACGCAACATTTTTGATCTGCCACAGGAACAAAACAGTATTGAAACTCGCTACATAAAAAAAATTACCAAACTGTTGATAGACAATAAAAAAGATATTTACCACACAGCATACAAAACTATTCCTGAACGGTTAATGACTATTTTACCGGGACTAGCTATCCTGCGGTATGCCATAAAAAAATTCGAATGCAAGACCCTAACAGTAAGTGAATACGGTATACGCGAAGGCTATTTACTGGACAGAGTGCTAAAAAAACATGATGAAACCGCCAACAGCGACAAATAAAACCGATTTTAGACACTGCATGCAAAACAGGGAACTTTCGTGGCTAAAGTTCAATGAACGGGTTTTAGAAGAAGCAAACTATAGTGACAACCCACCGATAGAACTGCTAAAATTCATCGCCATTTTTAGCAATAACCTTGACGAGTTCTATATGATCCGAGTAGGCACTCTAACAGACTACATGCTGTTTGCTCCAGAATATTTTGATAACAAAACAGGCATGACAGCAAAACAACAACTTGACGCCATATTCAAACAAACAACCACACTATATGCACTTAGAGACAACTATTTTTTCACAGTTATAGAAAAACTAACACAATCAGGCATTAAACATTTGAAAATGCGCGACTTAAATCATAGTGAGCACAAGAAAATAGAAAAACAATTTATACGCGATATAATGCCGCTATTATCCCCACAAATAATTGACAACCGCCACCCATTTCCCCATATCGACAATAAACAACTGCATATAGCCGTGTCGTTGGAACATAAAAACAAAGCCTCATTTGGATTAATAGCAGTCCCCAGAACATTGGAACGAATTATCTTTCTAGAAGGAACCTCACGCTTCATCTTATTAGAGGACATAATTTATTATTTTTCACATAACGCTTTCAAACCCTATAAAGTACAAGATAAAACAATCCTATCCGTAACCAGAAATGCCGACATCAACACAGAACAAGGCACACTAGACGAAGATATCGACTATCGCCAATTTATGCAAAAACTCATCAAAAAACGCCAACGCCTTACACCTGTCCGGCTGGAAATTCAGTATGCAACAAAAAG
>WREZ01000185.1 GCA_009779045.1 Candidatus Bathycorpusculum sp.
AAAAGAGAGGGGTCAGCATCGCCATCGTGCACAGATTGCAGCATCCACCGACAGAAGTTAACGTGAACAGCAGGATCCGTGTCATTCAGTCTATGCGCCACCGACACCTTGTAGGGAAAGAACTTAAGCATTTTAAGCCCTCGTAACACCGACCTCTTTGACATGCTGCATTCTTCAGCCAGGCCCCGAGAAGACTTACGTAGACTTACTTCAATTCTTGCTCGCATATCTTCAAGTTTCTCTTCTGTAAGTGCTCTCTTTGCGTAATGCCTCTTTTTGTTTAAGACAGATCCCGTTTCTTGCCAATTTTGGAACAAAACCGAGAACATATGGCTTAGATTAGGTATGGGCAACCTTTGACATGTTGAGGGCCAAACTTTAGCGTGCAAATACGTTCGCGGGCCGCGTTTAAAAGTACTTAGTGCATTTTAAAGTAGTGATAATATTTTTTGCGATAGATATTAGACATGAAATAATACGACAATGTTATTATAGTACAATTTATTAAAATAACAAAATGAAATTTAAAAAAATGGTACATTATAATTAAATCGTTAAATTTGCAATTGTTACAAACTACGAAAGTTAAATACACCGAAATCAATGAGACACTTGAGCTTGAATTTGGGAAACTAATCCATCGATATTTGGATTAATTCCACTGATACAAAGACGTAAAGAATTTTCCAAATTATCGTCAGTCAGTCTTGTACGATGTGTTGATTTATTAACTTTCATCAATGAAAAGAACTGTTCGCATTTATAAGTACTGCCAAACGCACAAATCAATCTTCTTGCGAATTTTCTAAGCTGCGGAAAATTGTCTTCTTCTAGGTATTTTTTGTAGAAATCGCACAACTCTACGTCTTCAAATTTGGATTTTAGGAGTGAGTTTTCTTGAATCTCGATCAACTCCATTTGTAAGTGTATTGGAGCATTTTGTACATTACATTTTGTAGGAGTAGCAAATAAACTGAAACAGTCTTCCATGTTTTTGAAGTCGCTAAATCTGTTCGAAAATTGTTCCGACAGTAACTTGAGTTCTTCAGCATATTGAGCATAAGCAATATTTTCATACGCAGAGAGCGTGTTGAAATGGTAACTGTTACCAGACAGCATCTGTGACTCCCACAAGCGTAGTTTGATCTGAAACGCTTTCAAATGGCTGTACAAATCATTTACTAACTGTCCTTGTTTTTGAAGTTTCAAATTTAAATCATTCAAATAGCCTGTAAGATCGACCAGAAATGCTAAGTCACATATCCATTTTGGGTCACTTAATTCAGATAGCGGTTTATCTTTTATTTTCATAAAGTCTGCTATCTCATTTCTAAGCTCGTAAAACCGTTTCAACATTTTTCCTTTGCTCAGCCATCTGACTTCACAATAATATGTTACGTCGTTATATTCAGCTGATATTTCATCCAAAAACGCCTTGAACTGACGATGGTTAAGCCCTCGGGATCGAATAAAGTTGATGGTTTTTACTACCACATTCATAACATTCTGGAGTCGAATGGACTTAGAACACAAGTTCTGTTGGTGGATAATGCAATGAAGGACTATCATATCATCTTTTTGCACATTTAATTCTGTTGCTTTTTCATTCAAAATTCCGATGAAACCTTTACGTAAGCCGACCATAGAAGGTGCACCATCAGTGCATACTCCAATTAATTTTGACCATGGCAAGCCAAAACTTGTGAATACCTTTTGAACTTCAATAAAAATATCCTCTCCTGTAGTGGTTCCTTTTAGCGGCTGTAAAGCAAGCAATTCCTCAGTAACAGTGAACTCCTTATCAACACCTCGAATAAATATAGCCAGTTGAGCTGTGTCAGACAAATCGGTGCTCTCGTCTAATGCTATGGAAAATGATTCAAAACCAGCCATACGGTCAGTCAATGTTGTTTTTATATCATTAGCCATCATTTCTATACGTCGAACAACAGTTCGTCTTGACAAACTAATTTTTTCAAATTCATTTTTCTTTTCAGGACACAAAATACTGCAAACTTCTAACATACACTCCTTGATAAATTCTCCTTCGGCAAATGGTTTTAATGCCTTTGCCAATTTTGAGCTAACTATAAAACTAGCTTTCACAACATTATCAAGTTGTGTTCTTTGTTTATGAAACATTTGTTGCTGTTTTTCCACATTTGCGGTAAGCTTCTGGATTTTGTCTGTTCTTAATTGTCCTGTCAGTGAGTGCAGCGTAGCATGCTTAGTTGAGTAATGCCTCTTTATATTGAATTCTTTCATTACTGAAATGGATTCATTACACAGCAAACAAATAGGCTTACCATTGTGCAAGATAAAAAAGAATTCTTCAGTCCATTTTTCTTGAAACTGGCGACCCTCTGTATCTACTTTTCGTTTCTTTCCACCAGACATCATTTTTGTTTACTTTTCGTTCAATAAACTTAATAACAAACTATAGTTAGTAACCACTCAAGATGCACACAAAGTCACAAAGCAAGTTGACGGCTCGAGCAGTTCGCTAGGATATCGCTTGTCCAAGTTATCACCTCGGTAGCTCAAATAGAACTGAACTAACGTTCGGGCCATCCACCCGCTTATATAGGCAAAATGAAGGAATAATCTGGAATAAACTAGTTTAGAATAATTGAGAAGCAATAAATCTTTTGATGTGTCGCCCGTGAGGCGGCAAACCTCAAAGAATTTGATCGAGCAAGCCGAGTGGCGGCGATTATTAAAGAGTGAGGCGGCAAACATCAAAGGATTTGATGTTTGCCGCCTCACTGTCACTCCCGTGAGTATAAGTACCTAATGTAATATTTTTTTATTGGGTTTTTTGAAAATGTCTCGCGGGCCGGATCATATCTTACAGCGGGCCGGATCCGGCCCGCGGGCCGGTTGTTGCCCATATAGGATTTAGGTCAACTATGGATCCAATCTTTTGCTTAACACAGATTGTAGTGGGAAAGTGAGAATTCGGAAATGATGTTTATCAGCTGTTTATTGATTTCAAAAAAGCTCACGACTCCATTAAGAGAGAGAAACTTTACAACATTATGCTTGAGAATGGAATTCCAAAAAAATTGTTTAGGCTAGTGATAGTTTGTATGTGTGATACCTTTAGCAGAGTACGTATAGGAAAAGATTTATCTGATGAATTTT
>WREZ01000186.1 GCA_009779045.1 Candidatus Bathycorpusculum sp.
GTGTTAAGTATGAGTCGTTTAAACAGGCTTTTAGCTTTAACTTTTACCTTTTTGGTACTGTCAAGCCTAATTGTGTTGTCAGTTGTACCTGTAACTGCGCAGGTGGTGAATAAACCGTCTGTTCCACAATTCAGTGTAGAATGTGTTAATCAGCCTTATGATGTACCGCCAACTACTTCAAAAGATCCTTACTCAGGAGTGACTACATACACGCCAGGTTATCGCGCAGATAACTGGACAATAATATTTACAATAAAAAACCAACCTTTCACACCATACACAGACGAAAAAGGTATGGAGTGCAAACTACACTATTGTATACAAGGTAAAGGTCATTTTGCAGACGACTACAGCTATAACTGGAAAGGAGGCCCTCCAATTGAACAATCAAAGTCTGAATATACTGTTGTGTCTTACACTTCAGGTGGCAAAAATGGGGATCAGATAGATTATAGAGTTAAAGCAGCAAGTGGATATATAACGTGGATTTCTCTTGTTGAGCCCGGTTTTAAGATTGATGCAGAAAGCGACTGGAGCAATATACAAACACTCACCATACCTGACCGAACGTGGACAACTGCACCACCTTCAATAACATATGGGCCCACAGAGAATCAACCACAATTCCCAGATCAGACACAACCGCCAAATAGCATATTTACTAATCCATTCTTTTTGTTAAGTATCAGCGTAATCTTTTGCGTTGTTGTTGTTGTAACTATGGTAATGATACTTCTTAAAAGACAAAAAAATAAAACACACTACAAACATACATTTCAAGGTGTACAAGTTGTTATAATAAAACGGGGTTAAAGGGTAGAAACCCTTAATGGTTAGGTTTGTAGGCTTTCGCGTCTGTTGTTTACACTGCTATATCCAGACATGATTTCAGGTAGGCGATCTTTTAGTTTGCCCTCTGCAGCAACTTCGGCTTCTTCAAGAATTTTAAGAGCCTCCTCATTAGCCACTTGAGTACCTACACTTGAAATATCACAGTACTGATTGCTAGTTGAGGAACATATATCAGATAACATGCTGCCAATGTTGCCTAATTCTTGACTTGCCTCAGGCATAATACTACACATTTCAGACTGAATACCATTTAACAACGTTCGTGCAGGACTTAAAACAGTTACCACATCACCCATGTCAGAAACAGTACTTAAACGCATAGACACACTCTGCAACGCCAAAGAAGCCTGAGATAACATTTTTTCAACTTTACGAATCTCACTAAGCTCCGTAGCGTAAATATTTGCCCGCGCCCTATCCCTATCCTCCATAGCACGAATAACCTTCCTAAAAAGATCAGCATCACGCATCTCAAAACGCTTAACAGCAGCATCAAGCGTCCTTGACTGCATATCAAGCCGCTGAGTAACAAAACCAATTTGATCCTTCAAACCCTCAGGCGGCTTTACCCCATTAACAACACTAGGCATAATAACATTCTCATCTTTTTCCTTGCCTTGCTTCCACTTAAAAGGGTTAACCAAATCCATCAAACTCCATAATCACTAACCATAAATACAAGTTAAAATAAAAGGCTGTTCGCCAAATAAAACTAAAACTCACAACCACCAAGCACACCTTTTTTAATTCAACAACTAAACTTCCACACACCCAACCAGAAAAAACAGAGCCAAAACAAGAAAATACAAGGAAAAATAACAAAATAAAAGGATACCCGCTTAAATATCAACAAGAAATCTTTGCCAAAAACCAACAATAAACAACCCACAGAAACCAAGTAAAATAAAAATTTTATGTTTACACAGCAAATATCAAAACTGCTATTTACAAAATCTTAACTAAAAATTACCAAATAAAACAACCTTTTTATTTACCCCCCCCAGTAATAATTATGAACACTATAAACAACAAGCTGAGGACATTAGCAATTAGCGTTATGTTACTATCAAGTCTACTGTTGTTTACTGTTACACCTGTGTCTGCACAAGCAGGACACAAACCGTCTGTGCCACAATTTAACGTAAAATACATTGACAACTCATATGATGTACCGCCCGTTACTACAACTGGTACAGACGCATATACAGGGTTAGAATACACATACACTAAACCAGGTTATCGTGTAGTTGACAGAAAAATAGAGGCCACAATAACAAATCAACCTTTTACACCCTACAAGGATGAAAACGACATAGAACACGAGCTATATTATAGGATACAATATAAAGGACACTTTGAAAAAGAATGGTATCCTCCCATGTTTGCTCCGGGATATTTCAAACAGTCAGATTCTAAATACACTACCATGTCGGGTATAGTATGGAGCATTGATTATTTGAATGCAGGTTCTCAACTGGACTTTAGAATTGAGGCAGTAATTGGTTACACAGAACTTTATTATGAAGATAAATGGTTTCCTGTTGGATCTGAATTTATAGTTAAAGAAACAAGCGGCTGGAGCAGTACACAAACAATCACAATAACAGGTGAAACCATTTTATCATCACCACCCCCTATAACATCTGATGTTAATGATAATCCACCCCAAACTCCAGAATACACCTATGATGTTAATGATAGCCCACCCCAAACTCCAGAATACGTCATATTTACACATCCTATCTTCATGTTTGGCACAGGCGCACTTTTTGCAGTTGCTATCATAGCTGTAATAATGGCAATTCTTAGACGACACCTAAAAACTTCAACAAACATTAACAACCCAAATCAAGCTAATGCCCACATTGAACCCCCACAAGCGTCGTATGATAATTAGTCTTTTATAACAACAAATTAACAATAGTTTACATATAAACGATCTTAAGAAACTGCTATTAACAAACTTTAACCATATTTTGTTGATAAACAAAAAGTTTTTTATATGCTTAAAACGCACTTATTGATTATGAGACCACTAAACCGATTATTGCTATTGACAATTATCTTTTTAGCACTGTCAAATCTAATTGCACTAACAGCTACTACACCTATAATGGTACAAGCCGCAACTAAACCCTCTATACCACAATTCAACGTAAAACTTGTTAACCACCCTTATGATGTACCACCTACTACCTCAACACACCCCTACACAGGAGTAGTTACAAACACACCTGGTTACCGTGTAGATAACTGGACAATAGATGTTACAATAAAAAATCAAC
>WREZ01000187.1 GCA_009779045.1 Candidatus Bathycorpusculum sp.
CTTAAGAACCTATGCTATAGAATAGCTACCGAACACTTAACGCTACATGTTTTGGAACTGTTTTACGAGCTTTTGCACCTGCTCTTTTGTTAAACAATTATTCTCATGATTTTTTACATAATTAGAAAGCTGTGTAAGTCTAATAATTGTAACAGATGGATTGCTAATACTTAGATCCGCATGAGCATTAGTGAAAACAAGAAGACCTTCAACCCAGATATTAAACCCACGAAAAGCAGACGATGCGTCAATTATTTTTCTAACTTTTTGAGCATTACGTTTAACCTGCAAACTTGGATTGCTCTTAATTTTTTTCCCAGGACGCTGCCACTGATCACCATTACAAATAATACGCCCACTCCAATTCTTAGTTTCCAACACATAAACACCACTAGGCCCCAAAACTATATGATCAACATCACCCCCACCACCCTTCAGATAAACACCATTTATGAGATAGTAATCATCACTTAAACTATGACCTAAGGTATTAATTACCGCTTTTTCACCCTGCCGTCCACTCTTATAAATATAATATTTCCGCTGATAATACCGAAACATACCCAATCCAACTAAAGAGACAACAAACCCTACAGCTTCAACTACACCAATAGTACGTGTTCGGAATAGAATACAATAACTTGTTAGACTAAAAATTAAAATAAAAAAAAGCAAACACAGAAACGCCCAACCAAGATACTTTACAGATTGCTTCTTCAAATAGTTACCGTCACAGTCTATTTTTCGCACACAACTCACTCAACATTTAAAATAATTATTAGCTCATATTTTACTGTAATGCCCTAACAAAACAAAGCTTGACAAAACCAACACACTTAGTTATGTGTTATCGTGTGAAAAGACTATGTGACGTCCGCTACTCAGAAACCGATATGATTGGTGTTTAACACCTTTTACTTTGTTAAATAATCATTTGGCACATAATAGATTGGTTATTTGAAGGCGAGTCTTGTGTGTAGAGTTTTGGGTTAGTGTTGGTTTAAAGATTGGTTTGTTGTTGTTGTGTTAGTTTAGCTTTTGCTTTGTGCTATGTGGGTGTGTGGGGGTAAAACGTTTATATTGTTGTCTGATTTTTGGTTTATTCTAATATAAAGAAATAATTCTATCTAAAGTAGGAATTTACATGGCATATTTAACTACAACAGGTTCGGGACAGCCCGTCCTTATCCTTAAAGAAGGAACAACACGAAATCGAGGAAAAGAAGCTCAGAGAAATAACATTATGGCTGCACGAGTAATTGGTGAGGTTCTAAAGACTACTTTAGGGCCAAGAGGCATGGATAAAATGCTTATTGACAGTTTAGGCGATATAACTATTACCAATGATGGTGCAACCATTTTGAAGGAAATTGATGTTGAGCACCCCGCAGCGAAAATGATGGTTGAAATTGCAAAGACTCAAGATGATATGGTTGGTGATGGAACTACTAGTGCGGTGGTTCTTGCAAGTGAGCTTTTAAAGAAAGCTGAGGAGTTGTTGGAGCAAAATATTCATCCAACAATTTTGGTAAGTGGCTATCGAAAAGCAGCTCAGAAGGCAATTGAGGTTATAGGTAAAATTGCTGAGCCCTTAGATGTTAAGGATCAGAAAACGTTGCTTAAAGTAGCTTTAACTTCAACAAGCAGTAAATCTGTTGGTAGTGCAAGGGAGCATCTTGCAGAAATCTCCATAGACGCGGTAAAACAAATTGTGGAGACTAGAGGAGATAAAACGCTTGCAGATATTGATAATATTCAAATTATCAAGAAAACAGGTAAAAGCTTGCTTGAAACACAGCTAATTAAAGGCATTATTGTTGACAAAGAAGTTGTCAATCCAGGTATGCCTAAAGTAAAGCAGAATGCAACAATTGCACTTTTAGATTCACCTCTAGAAATTGAGAAAACAGAAATTAGTGCAGAAATCAGAATTAAAGATCCCACACAAATGAAAGCGTTCTTAGACCAAGAGACAGATATGCTAAAAGAAATGGCTGACAAACTAAAAGCTGTTGGCGCAGATGTTATTTTCTGTCAAAAAGGCATAGACGATATGGTACAACACTTTTTAGCTAAAGAAGGCATCATGGCAGCACGTCGCGTAAAAGAGTCAGATATGGAGAAACTTGCTCGTGCAACAGGCGCAAAAGTTAGTAGCGACCTTGATGATTTAAAGAAAGACGATTTAGGCAAAGCTGGACTCGTTGAAGAACGCAAAATTGGTGAGGACAAAATGATTTTTGTCGAAAAATGCAAAGACCCACACAGCGTAGCAATCCTACTCCGTGCAGGTTTAGAACGCATGATAGACGAAGCAGAACGTGCACTAACAGATTCACTATCTGTCGTATCAGACGTTATTGAAAACAACAAAATTGTACCAGGCGGCGGTGCAGTAGAAATGGAATTATCAAAAGAACTCCGCAAATACGCAACAACAGTCGGCGGACGCGAACAACTTGCAATCGAAGCCTTTGCAGAAGCCATAGAAGTAATCGCAAGAACACTAGCCGAAAACGCAGGCTTAGATCCAATAGACATCTTAGCCCAACTACGCACAACACATGACACAGCAGAAAACAAAAACAAAGGCATCAACGTCTATGAAGGAAAACTACAGGACAGCATCCAAAACGGCGTTATAGAGCCAATAATGGTCAAAGAGCAAGCAATCAAATCAGCAGCTGAATCAGCAGCCATGATACTACGCATCGATGACGTAATCACATCTAAAGCACCAAAAGGTGGCCCCGGCGGAATGCCAGGCGGCATGGGCGAAGAATAAACTTCCCCTCTCTAAATTTTTAATTTTTAAAAACTAATTTTAAACAACACCTCAACAGGTTAGACTTATAATATAGTTCAAGTTTCTGCTTACGCTTCATGAAAACGTATTTATTCTTAAAAGCTAACCATTTGCAATAAATAAAAACGCGCTCTGGTAGTATAGTCCGGTCAAGTATAGCGGCCTCTCGAGTCGCGGACCCGGGTCCAAATCCCGGCCAGAGCACCATTCTTTATCTCGTTCAGTTCTCTTTCGCAGGCTATAATATTTAAAATCTTAAAAA
>WREZ01000188.1 GCA_009779045.1 Candidatus Bathycorpusculum sp.
CAAACATTACCACTAAAACAACACAAATTTTAGAAGTATTTAGTAAAAATGATAAACAAAACAGGACATTGACCATAGAGGAAGTTTGGTTAGTCTTATTTAGTATGCTGCCCTTACATGTATTAGCAATATTATAAGAGGTGATATCGTGGCAAATAAAAAAGGTGACCAATTCAAATGCGAAGAATGCGGCTTAGTCATACTAGTTGAAAACCCTTGCTGCTGTGATGCATCATGCAAAATTACTTGCTGTGGAAAACCATTAACACAAATCTAAAAGTGGAACATATAACATAGCAAGTATTTTTTCACTTTTTTAAGATGACATAATTTATTTTGCGTCTTTAACTTTAAAGGGGTTATATTTAGCAGGGTAAGTGTTTGTTGTCGTGAGGGTTGAATGTTTTTATTGGTTTTGTGTTTTGTGGGTGTCTTCTTTAGTTTTGGTGATTGTGTTTGTTATGGCTAACATGATGGGTGGCATGGTGAAGATGCTAAATACGCGGGTGTATTTTGGTGATTTGGCTTTTTTTATGGTGTTTAATTCGCCGCCGCCTTGGAGGTATCCTTTGATGAAGGTGTCTGTTATGATTTCGGCTATGCCGTTGTTTGGGAGGGGGTGGAGGTAGTGTCCTGCGTAGTAGAGAAATTCTGCTATGTCCCAGGTTTTGTCTCCGTCTTGGGTGGCTTGTTCGAAGTCAAGTAGGTAAATTGCGTTGTCTTTGCTTATTATAACGTTTTCAGGTTTTGTGTCGCCTAGGGTCATGTTGTAGTGGTGGAGTTTAGCAAATAATGTGCCTACTGTTTTAATGTGTGCAAGTTCGGGGCTGTTTTTTGCTCTTTGAGGTTCGGCGTCTAAGCGTTTTATGGATAGACTTAGATCTTCTCCTTCTATGAATTCCATAAATACTAGTCGTTGGGGGTGGCTTACGTATAGGATTTTAGGTACGTTAAAGCCGCGTAGGCGTAAAAATTCGCTGGTTGCGCATTCTTTGGCTAAGCGTGCTTTTCCTGAAACTGTGAAGGCTCGGGCGCCAAAGGACCATAGGGTTAGGGGGAACCATTTAAAGCCAGACCAGTCTTTGAAGCGTTTAACTATGATTTTGCGTTCGGTATTGTTGTTTACTTGTGCTTTTATAAGGTAAATGTCGTTTAATACGCCGCCTATGGCGGTAACAGATATGTTTTCAGGTTTTTCGTTTGGGAAGAGTTTTTGGGTAAATTGGGAGAGGTTTATTTTATCAGCTAAAGAGACTGCTCCTTTGGAGGTGGGGACAAATATGTATTTTTGAGGGTTTATGGTGTAGCAGTTAGGGTTTATGTTTGGTTGTAGTAATTGTATGTTGAGTTTTTGGGTTTTAATGAAGGCTTGAGTGTTTTGGAGGGTTATGTTTAGTATTTTTGGAAATATGCCAAAAAAGGATGTAAATAGGGTTCGGGGAGCGCTTTTTATTTGGTTGGTGAGCCAGACTTTGGGTTTTTGACTTTGTAGAACAAATTCTTTAGATACTACAATATAGTCGTCTATATGGGTAATTATTTTGTTGTCTGTTTCTAGCTGTTTTAGGGCATCATTGTAGCTTTTAAGGGCTTTTTTTTCGTCTTTTAAAGTGTTACCGTCAAGCATATCTGACATTTCATAGGCAAGTAATGGAAAAATTCGCATACGTTTAAACAATACGTCATATAGGAAAAATTGTGGTTTAATTTGCATATGATAGATAAGTTCAGGATAATCAAAAGAGAGATTTTCTATAGATTCCAAAATTAACCGTTTTTTTAAAAGTAACTCTTGACTATAGAGATAACGCTCACCATACAAACTTTGGTAAGGAAAAGTAAGTTTACATGCAATAGCTTCACCTAGAAAACCTCTGTCTATGTCGCGTTCAAAGACCCATTGGTCAACAATAGAAATGATCACGTTTTGTCCGTTGAGAAATTTGACATAGCTTAATAGTTTGGGGCGAAAATTTTTAACTACTGCAATAACTTCAAGAATAGAGGGGTAATTTTTGATTCGTGTGGAGTAAATGTCAAGTAGGCTTATGGCTATAACAGGTGCGGAGCCAGCAGTATGATGTATTAAGGTTATTATTTGCTGTTTTAGCTCTTTTAACTCTGATGCATTAAAAGTCACGCAGTCACCTGTAACTTAAAGGCTTTACCTAGCATATTACGGTGTAATCAACTATAATTAACTTGTCTAAAGCATAAAAAAGAAAAATCAAACAAGAAGCCTAAGATAACAAGGCAAAGTACATATCAGCATTATTGAGGATAAATTTAACAAATATAAACCGTTTTTATAAAAATCAAAAACAATAGTTAGAAAACTTTTTTGAAAAAAACGGTAGCATCCCTTTATAAAAAAATTTTTATGCATCGTTACATAAGTAAAGTAAGAGGTAAACAGATGAATTTACAAACAAGCAAACTTTTAGGCGGCATTGGCGCATTAACAATATTTTTAAGCGCATTTACCATATTTGTTCGCAATATTTCACCCATAATAAACACAGCCATCTGTGGTAGCATGTTTGTTCTAAGTGGTAGCATGTTTGTCCTAATAAGCCTCTATAGTTTAGCTAAAATCTACAAAGATAAAAAAATATTTACTAACGCACTCTATGGTGCACTAACAACAATAATTGGCATCATTATATCTATCATAGTTGCAATCAGAATTATTCAACCAATAATAATAAACCTCATGCAACAAACTAGCCAAATTGTAAAAAGCAATCCAGACGATATAATATCAGGCTTTTTAAACAACATAGACACCACATTTATACTGCAAATAATCAACGGCATAGTGGTAGTCTACTATGTAATGTGCTTGTTTATAATTATCGCAATGATTTTCACATATAGATCATTGAAAAAACTTGCCCAACACTCACACACAAATCTATTTGCAACCACAGGATTTATGTTAATCATAGGCGCAGTAACGTCCCTATTCTTCATAGGACTACTACTCTTATGGATATCAACACTAATACTTGCCATAGCATTCTTCACTCTAAAAAAACCAAACACCACCACCAC
>WREZ01000189.1 GCA_009779045.1 Candidatus Bathycorpusculum sp.
ACTGATAAACTCCTATTTGCTTCAACCGAGCGACATTCTTATCGAGCCTAGTTCCCACACTATTGAGGTTTATATAGCACATACAATTAGAAAAACACACCCGACAGGACTCCTCTGAACGAGCGATCATCCTCTCGCTGAGGGCTATACCTATACCAAAAACGCACACAAAACAGACGAACAACAATGTCATTAGCCGGATTCGAAACCGTCAACTCAGAAATCATTCGGCTTCAAACCCGCGCCTTAGACTGTACGGCCAACGGGATCGGCGCTAAGATTATACTCGAATGACATTAGTGAATGACGTGAGAGAATGGAATGAGACTTAGCGGTATGATATTGATTGAAGAATAACGAATTAAATACACGACGAAAGATCACACTCTTTGCCAGTTTGTTATCCAAAGGAAGTGCACAGAATGGTCCAAGATCGACCCCTGGAATGAGCGGTGAGTGCCCCAACCCCACAGCCAGGGCCCGTCCATTTATGTAGAGCGCGTTGTTTGTTTGCTCGAGTTCAAAAGTACTCCGGCATCGAAGAAAACGTCAAAGACTAAATTCGAATTTTAAGCAGCCATTATTGTATTTTGAAAAAAGCTGAGAAACTGGGCCACTCTGTTCACAAAACTCGGTATTTCAATAGTGCGGTATCTGTGACAACACAGTCTGACAGCCAAACATCAGAACACCGGTCCACAGATTTCAACAACATGGAGAAACGAGCTATCACCAATTTTCTTTTTCCTGCAAGGCAATGCTCCAAAAGAAATTCACGCCATTTTGACTGAAACGTTTGTTGGAACACGCACCATCGTATGCCACCGTCATAAACTGGGTGGCCCAGTTTAATCATGGTGATTCTTCAACCTGTGATGAGCCTCGTCCTGGACGACAGAAAATAGTGACCACCCCGGAAATTATTGATCAAATTCACGAGGTAAACTTCGAAACACGCAGTATTTCTGCTAAATCAATAGCTGAGCAACTGGGTATCTCACGTGAGCGGGTTGGGTCCGTTGTTGCATCCTTAGTGTGATGGTTGAACTCAGGTACGCTGGTGGTGACCGAGCGGTTGGTTCCTGAAGGAAACACATTCAAGCTCGTACTGGACACTTAAGAATTTATATTCAGGACTCCAAACACAACTCTTGAAAAAGAGATAACACTGAATTATTTTAGCTAGTTCATAGGAGAATATAATAAAATTACTGATGCAGTGATAAATGATGCAGCGCACTTTCAAATAATTTGTAAGTACCCCTCGTAGGGAGAACAAACAAAATTTGACTATGAGATTAGCCAGCGATTCCTGTAGCAAGTGACGACCAAGAATGTCCCCAGAGGGTTCTAATCCTCCCGATTAAATAGCTTCAAAAATTGGAGTCGAGTGACGTCACAGGGCGTTGGCACTAACCCCACGCATTACCTAATATGGTCATGCGTTTCTTCCCTGTGAGCAAAACTCCAGCTGTCTCAACAGGACATTTCGATCAAGCAACCCTTAAGTAAGAGTTTTAAGACAAAGGGTTAGGCAAGAAAATCTCCCTAAGAACGGATGTGGAGCGGGTGCGTGTGTAGTTTCCGGTAGCGAGTAACAAAGGCCACGACACACACCTTGCATCTTACATCATAGCTGAGAATAAATGGTTGCTTGTCGAAATTAAAATCGCCGGACGCGACACCATCATCATGAACATTTGGACATGCGGAAGATCTCCGCGAAGTGGGTCGCAAAATGCCTGAATGCGGAACAAAAACGTCAAAGTTGCCAGTCATCTGAGAGAGGTTTGGTATTTTTTCGTCGCGATACAAATTATTTCCTGTCGCGATTGGTGACCATGGAAGAAACCTGGTTATTTCGCTATAAACCAGAGACAAAGCAACAATCAATGGAATGGCGGCATAGCGGCTCAACCTGTCAAAAAATATTCCGAGTGAAAAAAATCAGCTGGAAAATTTATCGCCTCGATTTTTTGGGGATCAAGACGGCATAATCCTCATTGATTAACATCCAAAGGGCCAAACTAAAAACGAGGATTAATCCTTATCTCTGCTGTTGCAATTGAATAGTATTTTGAAGGAAAAACGCCGCGGGAAGGTCACCAAAGTTGCCTTGTTCTTGCACGACAACGTCCCGGCTCACTCGGCACATGCAACCCAGAAGAAACTGGCCTATCTGGTCTACCAATATCTTGATCACCCACCCTCATTTCCGGAACTTGCCCCGTCGGACTAGCACCAGTTCCCTGGAATGAAAAACAATTAAAATTTAGCAATTTTTCTTCCGAAGCGGAGGTCGTCGTTGCAACGGAAACATGATTGGAAGGAAAATATTCTGAATTTTTTAAGTAGCTTGCAAAAGTTAGGGCCACGAGCTACGAAGTGTTTTGAACTTCGTGGGGTAAATGTTGAATAAATCCCGAGTCTGATCGCTGTAGCTTGTATCCTCCCTGGTCGGGCTAAGGAATTATCAGCAACCCCTCCTATATGAAAATATTTAATTACATAATTCAGAACTGAAGCCAAGTTCTTTTAAGCATATAGAGGGTTAGTAGCCGGT
This sequence comes from Candidatus Bathycorpusculum sp., assembly GCA_009779045.1. GTDB lineage: Archaea > Thermoproteota > Bathyarchaeia > Bathyarchaeales > Bathycorpusculaceae > Bathycorpusculum > Bathycorpusculum terrae. Next base: position 2,564 of record WREZ01000189.1, read on the forward strand.
CTATAAACTTTTAGTTCCCTTCCATCCCATTTCCGTCTATATGGGATTTGTTGTCGACAACATGGCATTTGATTTCCCCTAACCCCACCAAGTGCTTCGGTTTCACCATTCGGTTTACCACTCCACCAATGCTCCTATCTCAATCATTTATCCAATCACCTATCACCTGCGGTACATAATTTCAGTAAGAAAGGCGCTGTTAAAAATACACATACATGTTCAAATCCTCACTTCAAATTTTCAGCAGCCATTATTGTAGTTTGAAAAAAGTTGATAATATGGGTCACTCTGTTCACAAAAGTCGGTATTTCTACAGTGCGGTATCTGTGACAACACAGCCTGACAGAGAGACGTCAGAACACCGGGCCACTGTTCCAGTACACCCGCGGGCAGTATTTCTCTGCCAGCAGTCCGTAGGCCTGTTTCGATCCCACAAATATTTTCTCCTGGCTGCTCAACTTGTTCCATACGTGCACGCCATAGCTTCCA
>WREZ01000190.1 GCA_009779045.1 Candidatus Bathycorpusculum sp.
GACGCATATCTGCTATTCCAACTAGTTTAATACCGTGAGTACACCATGCTTTGACATCAGACACATGCTAAAACTACTTTTTTGCACATTTATTTGCGTTAATATGAATTAATGTTGCTATAACATACAAACTTGAATGTCACATTTTAGATTTTTACAATCACCTACAAAACACATACTCACAAAAATCTAAAATCAAAAAATGATTCTGTAAAACTAACAAACAAACACCAGTCTGCATACAGATTATATGTGTCTGTTTTTTTAAGGTGGTGTTTGTGGTTTGGGGTTTGTGTGTTATGGAGGGTTTGTTTGGGTTTTTGTGGCGCGTGTGTACATGTTTGAGGCTGCGCCTGCGATTAGTGCGCCTATGGGGTCGTTTGTTAGGGGGCCGAGTTTTTTGAGGATGCCGGGTTTTGCTTGGTCGAAGCGAACGTATTCGAAGAGGCCTTTTGCGCCGGCGATGTATGTGGCTATGGCTATTCCGAAGAGTTCGTCTGCGACTAGTCCGGGTTTGCCCATGAAGTATTCTATGCTTAAGCCGGGGATTAGGCCTTTTTCTGCGTCGTCTTGAGCGTGGAATGCTGCGGTGATTAGTGTGGCTATGTTTGGGTCAGATAGTGCTGTTAGGAGTTCGTCTTCTAATATTTTTGTTGCTTGTTGTGGTGTTTCAATGCCTGGGTGTGGGACATACATTTCAAGGGCTGTGTCGATTAGGTCTTGCATTGTAATGTTGTGTTGTTTAAGCCAGTTTAGCATAGGTGTTTGTTGTTTGTTATTTGTCATAAGGTCACCATTTTATTTTACAGGTATGTTGTTTTAAGGTTTTTTTGTAAGTTTTTTATTGTTTTTAGTTTTTTAGGTTAAAATCATTTGTTTGTTGTTATGTATGATTTCAACTGTTTGTTTATTGTTGGTAATTTCGCCAATAACATCAGATGTAACGTTAGTGTGGTCAAGGATGTTCATAGCGTCGTCAAGTGTGTTTTTGTCTACAATGATGCCAAAGCCCCAGCCCATGTTGAAAGTTTTAAACATTTCCTCATCTGAGAGTAAGTAGCCTAATTCTGTAGCGGTTTTTTGTAGTAGAGCAAAAATGGGTTGTGGATGGAAATGGTCAAATTTAAAGCCAATGCCAGGTGATGTGCGTGTTAAGTTGTTAAATTTGGTGTAGGCATCTCCTGTAATGTGTACGGCGGCTTTTATTTTTATTTTAGAAGCTAACTCAAGAAGGGGTTTAACATATATTTTAGTTGGCTCAAGAGCCTCTAAGCCTATTTCTTGTGTTAAACCATAAGGTATGTCTGTTGGCTCATATTTTCCGCCCCATTGTTTAAAGAGGATTTTGCGGGCAAGAGTAATACCATTACTATGCAGGCCGTTGCTGGCAAGTCCAATAATGGGGTCGCCGGGTTTAATGTTTTCACCAGTAATTATCTCGTTTTTGTTTACTGCACCAACAGATGCTATAACTAAATCAAATCCTGCATTTTGAGTTAAACCATTAATTATTTCCGCTACATCGCCAATTTCGCCGCCGGTAACAGGACACCCAGACTCAAGGGCGCCTTCTGCAACACCAGTTAACCAGTTTTTAACTAAATCAGGGTTACTTTCTTGAGCATGAATATTATCAGCAATAGCAAGAGGTTTTGCGCCTGAACGTATAACATCATTTACTGCCATAGCAACTGCATCTATACCAATAGTGTCATATTTTTTGATTAATTGCGCAATTAAAACCTTAGTACCTACACCCTCAATAACCAAGTCAAGATAACGATCTTGTCCAGCAGGGAAAATATTTCCATAAGGTAATTTTAGAACAGCCCCAAAAACACTTTGCTTATAAGTTTCTTGCAAAAGCTCAAGATGCCTCTTTGACTCCACTCTCTGTTTACGATTTACCCCCGCATCATCATAAGTAAAGTTTTTTGACATACCTAGATCTCCAATACACGTTCAAACAAACTTGTTAGAGATAACAATATTGCCTAACACCAACTTAAACACTATTATTATAACACCCACAAATTTTACCTATAAAAAGAAGCATATACCCACCTATAAAATAGTTTTAATGTAAAAATAGAGGTTTAGAGGTTGTTGGGTTAGAGGAGTAAATTCTCTTCTGTGTTTTTATGCATTGTTTTTTGTAAAGATGTTTATTTTGTTGAGTTTGAGGAAGAGGGTTAAAGCTATAACCTCTACTGCAAACACTACAACACTTACAATAGACCACATATCCACCCAGCCCATAGTGCGGCTCATGTCTTCTGTTAAGAAGAATACTACAATGCCTACAATGCCCAAGATGATTGTTGTAAGGAAGAGGAGAGTTCTAAGCTGTTTTTGATCTTCCACTTTCTTTTGGTCTTTGTTGCGCCATAAAAGCACAAGCACTACAAGCACCACAGCTAACACAACCCCAATAACGCCCAGTACCAAATTCAACAACGCCCAAGTAAGCTCTGGCTCTTCAGGAGGAACACCTGGAGGAGTGGGCTCAACAGGTGGCTTATCATCAGGCACTGCAGGAACTGTAGGAGCAGGTGAAGGCTTAGGCTTACTAGAACCACTACCACTACCGCTGCTGCTGCCGCCGTCGCCGCCAGAGGAACCTGTGTATGTCCATTGTGCTGTATAGGTGACGTTAGCTGTAACAGTAGTTGCCAATGCAGGAGACCAACCATTAAATGTGTAACCAGAATTACCAGCAGGAGTACCACCACTAAAAGCAGGTGTATTTACACCATATGATAAACCAGTATGCGGCTGTGAAGTAAACGCGCCTTGAGCACCAGGAGCATACGTCACAGTATAAGTATTTGCAGACCACACAGCAACCAACTCTACATCCACAGCAGGCATATCAAAAGAGTACCCACCACTACGTGGTGCATCATCATAGAGCCAGCCATCAAACGTGTAACCTGCCAAAGTAGGAACACCAGACAACACCGTAACTAGATCACCCGCATAATAGAGGTTAGAATCATCAAAAGAACCACTACCACCATTAAGATCATACGTAACAGTAAAAGTA
>WREZ01000191.1 GCA_009779045.1 Candidatus Bathycorpusculum sp.
CTAAATGGGTTGTTTAAAGCAGTTTTATGGGGTAACTACGCTTTATTGACACTAATAGATGTGCGAGCGCTATACTTGAGAAAGCCCCGTTAGAACTAAGATAACACATAAATAATGTTAGTTGGTGCGGAGGGTGGGATTTGAACCCACGAACCTCTGCAGGATAGGAGCCTCAGTCCTACGCCTTTGGCCATGCTGGGCGACCTCCGCTTAAAACAGTATATAGTTCTGCTTTTGATTGTGTTGTGATATAAATTAGTTGTTACATTTAAAGGATTTACTTTGGACGGGGTTTCTGTTAGATTTATTTATTACTTTGGAAGATGTTTGTTTTTTGTAGTAAAACTGCTCGTGTTTATGAGTGGTTATAGAATCATAGTTGATTGACATGGCAAAGATATATGATAATGTGCTTGAGACAATTGGTAATACTCCGCTTGTGAAGATAAGTAGGTTAACTGAAGGTTTGAATGCAACAGTTATTGGGAAATTGGAGAGTCGAAATCCAGGTGGCAGTGTTAAGGATCGCGTCTGTAAAGCCATGATAGATGAGGCGGAAAAGCAGGGTTTAATCAAGCCATGTGCAACTATAATTGAGTCAACTAGTGGAAATACGGGTGTTGGTTTAGCTATGGTTGCTGCTGTAAGGGGCTATAAGCTTATTTTGACTATGCCTGAGACTATGAGTGCTGAGCGGCGGAAGCTTTTTAGAGCTTATGGGGCGCAGCTTGTTCTAACACCGGGTTCTGAAGGTATGGATGGCGCTATTAGGAAAGCAGAGGAACTGCTGGTAAACACTCCAGACGCCTTTATGCCTCAACAGTTTAAAAATTTGGTTAATCCAAAAGCTCATATGGAAACTACGGGTTTGGAAATTTGGGAAGATACTGAGGGTAAAGTAGACATCGTTGTTGCAGGTGTTGGTACAGGGGGAACTATAACAGGTATAGCTCAATTTATAAAACCTCTTAAACAAAGTTTCAAAGCTATCGCAGTAGAACCTGTGTCTTCACCAGTTTTAAGTGGAGGCAAAAAGGGATCACATAGAATTCAGGGTATTGGCGCGGGTTTTGTGCCTGATGTGTTAGCGTTGGATTTGGTTGATGAAGTTTTCAAGATTTCAGATGAGGATGCTTTTGAGATCGTGAGAAGAGCAGCACAGAAAGAAGGGTTATTGATAGGTATTTCTGCAGGAGCAGCGTTGTTTGCGGCAATTGAAGTGGCAAAGCGTGTAGAGAACGAGGGAAAACTTGTTGTGGTCATTTTACCAGATACTGGAGAAAGATACCTTAGCACAACATCATTATTCACAGAGTAAAAATAAAGTCTATCTGAAGACGTGGGTTTTTACGCTTTTTTTATATTTACCTTTTTAATTTACATATTAGTAGAGAAGGAAAACGAGAACATGGAACCCAAAGATAACCCGTCTGTTGCTAAGAACTGTGAAGAATGTAAAAAGAAGAGAGGCTGTGATGAGTCGGAGTGCTGGAATCCCGATAAGATGATTGAGGTACTTATGAAGAGTCAGTATCAAAGTGAGAAGCAGTGGGCTGAAGAGGGTTTACCTAACCTTGTAGAAAAAATTGTAGCGAATTATGACACTTTTGGTAGAATGGATCATCTTGAGGGCAAAGATTTACCATCTAAGAAGGTTGTTATTGAAGTTTTAGAGGAACTCTTTACAGTTTTATTTCCAGGCTATCTTGGAGATTCTGAGATTAGCAAAGTGAATATAAAATATTGTTTAGGCACAAAATTAACATCTATTAACGCTCGATTGACCAGTGAAGTGGAAAAAAGTCTCAAGTACTTATGTAGAAAAATTAGCGAATGCCCCCAAGATATATGTCAGAAACGGGCGCAGGTGGTTGTAAAAGAGCTTTTAGAGGCACTTCCAGAAATCCGCTCAATACTTAGCAGCGATATAGAAGCAGCATACAACGGCGATCCAGCCGCAGTAAGCACTGATGAAGTTATTTTGAGTTATCCATGTGTAATGGCGATAACAACGTATCGTATAGCACATGAACTGTACATTCGATGTGTACCGTTGATTCCAAGAATCATGAGCGAGTACATGCATTCCTTAACAGGTATTGATATTCATCCTGGCGCAAAAATTGGAAAAAGTTTCTTCATAGACCATGGCACAGGAGTAGTTATTGGTGAAACCACAGAAATTGGCGAGAACGTAAAACTCTATCAAGGAGTAACTTTGGGCGCACTAAGTTTTCCCAAAGACAAAAAAGGTAATGCCATAAAAGGACATAAAAGACACCCAACCATTGGCAATAACGTTGTAATTTATAGCGGAGCAACTTTACTTGGAGGAGACACTATCATAGGAGACAACGTTGTAATTGGAGGAAATACATGGATAACCACTTCAGTTGAAGCAGGCACAAGAATTACAAAAGACACAGAAGAAACCACCTACAGAAAAGAAAAGAACCAATAAACAACAGCAACATTAAAAGAAAAAAAGTATGTTACAGTAGTCTAAAGTTTTCTCTTATTGTTGACAGCACAACATGTGTGTTAGTTCGTTCTATGAAAGGCAAAGCGAGAAGACGTTTTGTGAAAACACCTAACTCATCACGGTTTTTGAATTTAGCTACAATAACAGCATCTGTTGAACCAGTTACGTCATAAACTCCACAGACCCCTGAAATTTTTGATATTTCTAATTCCATTTCCAACAATTTACCTTTTGAAACAGTTATTTCTGTTACAATGGTCAATTGGTAACCAAGCTTTTCGTGATCTAAAAGGGCAGTATAACCTTTTATCAGACCTTCATCTTCCATTTTTTTAATTCTATATGAAACTGTACCAACAGACACACCGACATTTTTAGCTATTTGCCTACTTGAAAGTCTAGCATCTCTTAAGAGATTTTTAAGAATTTCAACATCAGTTTCATTTAAGTCCAAACTTTCTTTCCTGCACGTTTTTCCAACCAAAAGGTTTCCAAACATACTTTTTGATAGTCAGGCAGTTATATTTATAAAAGTTTAGATTAAG
>WREZ01000192.1 GCA_009779045.1 Candidatus Bathycorpusculum sp.
GAGCTAAACACATACCTTGTTATTATCCTAATCCTATAGCAAAGAACTTCATTTTTTTATTGAATATTTGTGGGTCATAGATGCGTCTGCCATCAATGAGTATAGCTTGTTTCATGTTAGCTATAAAAAACTCTGGTGTTAATTTTTTAAATTCAGGCCATTCAGTTACAATAATGCAGCAGTCTGCATCTTTTAAACAGTCTGTAACGGTTTCTGCATAATAGATAGTGTCCTTAAAAATATCTTTAGCTGTAGTTAATGCAACAGGGTCATAAACAACAACACAAGCGCCTTCTGCCAATAATTGAGTAATAATAGGTGTCGCTCGTGTTTCTCTAAGGTCATCTGTGTTAGGTTTAAACGCTAAACCTAAAACAGCAACTCGTTTACTGTCAAGCACGCCCAGTTGTCTTTTACAAAACTCTACGGTTTTAAGTGGTTGTGTTTCATTAACTTTTTCAGTTGCCACTAAAAGCTCAGGTATATACCCAAATGCTTTTGAACAAGCAATCAGCGCTTTCACATCTTTAGGAAAACATGAACCGCCATATCCTAATCCTGCGTCTAAAAATTGTGAACCAATACGCTTGTCTAATCCCATTGCGTCTGCTACAACTTTCACATCAACACCTGAAATTTTTTCACAGATGTTAGCGATGGTATTTATGAAACTGATTTTAGTCGCCAACATGGCATTGCTGGCATACTTGATAAGCTCAGCTGTGGAGAGAGACGTTTGAATTATGGGGGGGGATGGCACTTGAGCTTTATAGAACTCGCGGTAGATCTCTTCAAGTTTTTCCCCCGTTTGCGTATCTTGTGAACCAATAACTATGCGATCAGCCTTTAGCGTATCTTGAAATGCAGAACCTTGACGCAAAAACTCTGGATTCACACATAACCCAAAATCTACGGTACATTTTTTGCCCGATTCGCGCTCAAGAATAGGTAATACAACATTTTGGGTTGTTCCCGGTATAACTGTGCTTTTGATTATTGTTATATGGTAACCGTTTTTTTGTTTAAGAGCTTTACCTATATTGACTGCAACAGATTCTATATATCTGAGATCTATGTTGCCATCAGGTTTGCTGGGTGTTCCGACAGCCACATAAGTAAAATCTGTTTCTGCCACTGCCCTATCAATTCCATTAACTAAACCTCTTAACATACCTTTTTGGATACTCTCTGTGAGCTTTTCCTCAAGACCAAGTTCAAAAAAAGGAGGAATACCCTGATTTATTTTATTGATTTTTTCAGTGTCGATATCACAAGCAATAACATTATGACCTTGACATGCTAAACTCACTGCTGTACATAAACCAACATAACCAACACCGATAACTGAAATACTTAACTGTTTACTCAAACATGAGACCTCCAAGTTCAGCAATAGCTGGAGAGCTTGTTATGCTGTGTGTATTTGACTCGCAAGATTTATACATATTCTTGCAATAGCGTTACAAATATTTTGGTTGACTAAAAACAAATTTGTTGCCAAAACCCTTTGATTATAGCTATGCAAGGATATGAAGTAGTAGAAAAAATAGTTAAACCCTGTGCCGCCTGCAAGAATTCTGGTTCTAAAGAATGGATAGAAAACCGTGTACGAAGCATTTGTATAGACCCCTAAACGTTCTGATGTCCTACTTGTAACATGGATCAAACGGGTTTGATCTGTATAATTAAATTAGATGTCTGAAAGTCTTATAGTCATTTGGACAAAAAACTAAATACATGCGTCATACTAACTCTGTAAGTAGGTATAACACAAAATAGCAAAGTGAAACTATGGTTCATAAGGTAATCATTCCCGCAGCAGGAATAGGAACTAGACTGTTCCCCGTCACCAAAGAACAACCAAAAGAGATGCTTCCAATATTCTCCAAAACACCACAAGGTGACATGATAGTTAAACCGGTAGTACAACTTGTCTTTGAACAACTATATGATGTAGGACTACACGAATTCTGTTTTGTTGTTGGCAGAGACAAACGTAGTATAGAAGACCACTTCACTCCAGATACTGACTGTATACAAACCCTTGAAGCATCAGGTAAAGACGACCAAGCATCAGACCTAGAAAATTTTTACAATAAACTAGACACTTCCACTATCCTGTGGGTTAACCAACCAAAACCCAAAGGCTTTGGAAACGCAGTTTTGATGGCACAACCTTTTATCCAAAACGAAAGTTGTCTTGTTCACGCAGGTGATAGCTGTATTATATCAAAAAATATGGATTACATAAAAAAATTACTCGATAACTTCCATCAGTTAAACGCAGATGCAATATTTCTTGTGTTAGAAACCAAGGATCCCCAACAGTATGGTATTGTTGAAGGAGATGAAATAGACCTCGGAATCATCAAAGTAAAAACGGTTGTTGAAAAACCCGATAAACCTAAAACAAACTTGGCCATAATGGCCATGTATGTATTCCGTCCTGTAATATTCAAAGCTCTCAAATCCACAAAGCCTGGAAAAAACGGTGAAATACAACTAACTGATGCCATCCAAAAACTTGTAGACTGGAACTTGAACGTGTATGCTGTAAAATTAGATGATACCTACAAACATTTAGACATTGGTAACCCTGAAAGGTATTGGGAAGCCATAGAGTTATCTCATAAACAATTCTATAAGAGGCAAATATTATGATAGATAATATTATACGCGAGGACCTTGAAAGCATAAAGAAAACGGTAAAAGGCGATATTTTTACAGGTAAAAAAATACTTGTCACCGGTGGTGCTGGTTTTATAGGTAGTTGGATATGTGATTTGCTCATCGATTTTGGTGCTCAAGTAACTGTCGTTGACGATTTATCAACTGGTCGAATAAAAAATATAGATCATCTTATTCAGCACTCCCAACTCAAGTTTATCCAAACTGATGTTTGCACTTTTAGAAGTGATGAAAATTTTAACTTCATTTTTCACATGGCAGGCCATGCATCACCAGATGAATACCAAACCAACCCAATTGAAACATTGCAA
>WREZ01000193.1 GCA_009779045.1 Candidatus Bathycorpusculum sp.
GTTTTTTATGTGTAGTTGGCATTTTGTTTTTGGTTTATGTGGTATTTGGTTGTTGTTTTTGTTTTTTGTAGGGTACACTTATAAAAGGGGGTAAGGTAAATGTTATTTATAAATACTTGGGAAAGTAGAATGACTGAACAACCTTTCGAGAAAAATTCGCAAACCCCTGAAAAGCTTGAGATTGATGATCCTGAAAATTTTCAGTTCCATGCAGCGTATTCTGTGTATGCTGAGGCTTTTGATAGAACCAGTGATGGTGAAACTAAAGAGGAATTAAATCAGTTTATTTTGGATTTGAAAGATAACAAAATGAGTTATGAAACTTTCTATCGTGAAGTGTCGCCTTTTCGTAAACTTGATGTACCTAGGCAAGAACGTTTTACGATGCAGACTCAGCGTAAGAAGGATTGGCGTAAGAAGACTCAGCGTCAAGATCGCATAAAACGTCATAAAAAGTAAGTTCTCAGTTTTTACTGTATGCTATTTTTTCTTTTTCCCTATTTTGGATTAGGTTTTTTGTTTTTTTAGTATTTATTTTTTATAAAGTATGTTTAAACATGTTTAAACATTATAAACGAAATACTTATTTGGTTTATCTTGTCTAAAAGGTAAACTCTGTTTAAGGAAGGATACTCGTTGAAAATTAAACTTACAACACAAGACCTAACTGCAATAGCTGTTTGTTCAGCACTCTACGCTTTATTTGCAATTTTAACAGACTATTTAGCTGCGCATTTAACTTTTTTTGGAGTGGGGTTTCTTCCTGCGGTTGTTATCCCTGCAGTTTTTGCAGTCCTTTATGGTCCATGTGTAGGTGGTATAAGTGGGGCAATTGGTATATTCATACGTGACATATTTTTCCATGGAAACGCTCCATTGAGTTTAGTGGCTGGTGTTCCAGCTAACTTTATTTTATTCTTTCTGATTGGTTATCTATCTACTAAAAACATTAGCTTAAAACAAGCTCTAACCTGTGTATCTTTAGTAACCATTGGAGTGTTAGTTCCTTCAATTGTTTTCCTCCCTAATATGGTCACTTATACTGGTTTATCAACTGAATTGTTCGTACCTATTTTTGTGTTAACTGTAATTGGAAGTTTAGTTGCTGTTACGGTGTTTTCTATCCGTTGGAAAGAATGGCGAAGTTACGCTATAGGCGCCATAGTTGGACAAGTTGCTGGAGGACTTTTACTTTCGGTAACAGTATGGGCTGTAAGTCCTCTGTTTTTATCATACTTTACGGTGCCTTTTGGTGTTATCTTCGTTTTGCCTCTTTTTGTTTGGACCGTGGCCACAGAAATTCCCTTCATCCTAATAGTTGGGCCACCTATACTCAAGGCAGTTCAAATGGCTTTTCCAACTTTGCGATACAGAAATAAACCTTCAGGAAAAGGCGGAACTATTGCACAAGAAAGTTGCTAACGCGTTTGCACCCGGCGCCATATCTAGTTTTTTTGAAATTTTTAAAACTGCGCATAATGGTACACCTCTTACTGATTTACAGTATGTGGGTGCTAGAGGTGGTGGCTTTGGTCTTCAATGTGGTGTTCACACTAAAGTTTCGGTTGATGATGCTTCTAGTAATAGTATTCAAGTTTTTATAAACGATCGTTTTGCTCCTGAGGCTAAAGTTACTCATAATGTTGCTCGGACAATTCTTAATAATGTTTCGAAGAGGTGTGCTGTTGTGGTGGAGCATCAGATTGATGTTCCTATAGGTATGGGGTTTGGGACTAGCGCTGGTGGGGCTTTGACTACTGGTTTGGCTCTTAAGGAGGCTTTGAATTTGCCTTTGACTTATAATCAGATTGGTACGATTGCGCATTTAGCTGAAATTCAGTCTCAAACGGGTTTGGGTACTGTTAGTTCTTTGTCTGTTGGGGGGGGTTTGATTCTTGTAACTGAACCTGGCGCGCCGGGTGTGTGTAAAATTGATCGTATACCTCTTAGTCCTAATTATGTGGTGGTATCTGGTTTTTATGACTTGAAAATTTCTAAGGCTGTTCTTTCGTCGCCTGAGCGTAGTGAGGTGATTAATCGTTATGGTAGGCAGACGTTAGATGCGATTTTGGAAGAGCCTAGTGTGGAGAATTTTTTGTCGTGTTGTTGGTTGTTTGCTAAACGGGCGGGGTTTGCCTCTGAGCGGGTATGTGAGCTTGTAAGGTTGGCTGTTGGGGCAGGTGCTGTTGGGGCTACTCAAAACATGATAGGTGAAGCGGTTCATGCAGTGGTTTTGGAAGAAAATGCTTTTTCGGTGGTAGAAGCTTTTAAGCAAGTTTTGCCAGAGAAGCAAGTGTTATGTTGTAAAGTAGATTTTCAAGGGGTCCGATTAGTTAACAATGACTATGATAAAGAAGCGGTTATTTAGAAACGTTGCAGTGGGCGGAACTTTTGATGAATTGCATAAAGGACACAGAGCCCTCCTCAGTAAAGCATTTGAGGTGGGTGATTATGTGTTTATAGGTTTAACCAGTGATGATTTTGTCTCTGAATTACACAAATCTCACAAAATTGCGCCCTACAGTGAACGTCTTGCTAACTTACATTATTTTTTAGATACCTCTAACTTTGAGAATCGATGTGAAATTTCTCCGCTATATACCTCATATGGTTTAACTTTAAGCCGAACAGATTTGGATGCTTTAATAGTAAGTCAAGAATCAGTTAAAATCGTTGAAGCCATTAACAAAAAACGGATCCAAACCGGATTAAACCCACTAAATATAGTAGAAATTGCCCTAATACCTGCAGAAAATCAAATACCCATATCCACTACACGTATTCACGCTAAAGAAATCGATAAAGAAGGACACCTACTAAACCATGAAACCTAACATATTACACTGAATTTATCCATGTGATGACCTACAACACCTTAAAAATTAGTTGATAAGTGCACACCCAATAATCCAAAAAATATTGCACTATTTTGTTTTATCAGGTAAGCAGTTTAATTGTAAGTTTGTAGTTTACATAGTTCTATTGACATTATTA
>WREZ01000194.1 GCA_009779045.1 Candidatus Bathycorpusculum sp.
GATTTTATTCAAGCGGTTAATCGTGTTGAACGTTCTAAAATTCGCATTAAAGCTGACGAAATTACCTATAACTTGCATATCATCATTCGCTATGAATTGGAGAGGGATCTGTTTGGAGATAAAGTTAGTATTGACGAGTTACCACAAGTGTGGAACGAAAAATATGAGAAATATATGGGTGTAAAAATTGAAAATGACACAGAAGGTGTAATGCAAGACACACATTGGTATAGCGGACTATATGGATATTTTCCTAGCTATGCATTAGGTAACATTTACAGTGGACAAATAACCAAAGCTTTAACGGAGACCTTACCAAATTGGCGCAGCCAACTCATACAAGGCACGTTAAAAGAAATTAATAACTGGTTAAAAGAAAACATACATCAATCAAGCAATCTTTATGATCCTGAAGATCTAATCAAAAAAGCAACAGACAAAAACTTGGATCCACAACCATTTTTACAGTATCTACAAAACAAATACAAAGAATGCGGAGTTTAAAGGGGAGAGGACGGTTGTTCAGGCTCTTTTTTAAACTGTCCATACACATAAGTTGCTACACAAAGCAAGATACCAACGATACCAAAATAGAATCCGGTCCAGCCAGCAGTTGCATTATAAACGTTTGCGCCATATAGAAATAGCCCTAAACCAACAAAGATAAGAAGAACACTTGCCCAGTTTAACCATGACATTACAGTAACCTCTTTTACATGTAACTATAAAGTCAATAGTACACAGAATATAAATATTTACAGTTAAAGACCAAGCTTAAACCATAACTCCAAATATCGACCGACAAACACACCAGTAAACAGCGTTCTAAAAGGCAATAAAGAGCAAGATAATCCGACATTCTTAAATATTTGGAGAAACACAAATGTCAAATGAAGGTATAATAATGTCGGGAATAGATGTTAAAAAACCATCAACTAAAGAAGAACTTATCAAAATAGTTCTTCAAGCAGCCCAAAAAGAAACAGGAGCTAAAAATAAACCGACAAAACCGACAATTATTGGAACAGCCAAAGAAATAGACATCCACAGGGATACACTTTATTCTTGGCTAAAAGAATTTAATGTCGATTTCAAGGAGATTATAAACTGTATGCCGACCCAAAATATAGATGAAAAATTTTCAGGTTCAACCTATTTAATTGGTGAATCACTATTAGGAGAGGGAAATGAAGTAGCACACGTTGACTTAATGATTGGCGACAAAAATGGACCAGTCGGACAGGCCTTCGCAACTGGCATGGCCAACTTGTCAGCGGGTCACACACCACTACTTGCAGTTATTCGCCCTAACCTACCACCTAAACCACACACACTAATTGTTCCAAAAGTTACTGTTAAAAACATGGAAGATACAGGCAAAATTTTTGGACCTGCACAAGCAGCGGTAGCTAAAGCAGTTGCAGACGCAGCAGAAGAAGGTATCATTCCAACAACAAAACTAGACGAGTGGGTAATTATCGTAAGCGTCTTTATTCACCCTCAAGCAACTGATTACCGTAAAATTTACCAATACAATTATGGCGCAACAAAAATGGCACTTCAAAGGGCACTTATAAAGTATCCATCATTAGATAAAATCATTTATGACAAAGACCGTGCAAAGCACCCAATCATGGGTTTCAAAGTTCCACGCCTATGGAGACCACCATACTTACAAATCGCTCTTGACGCACCATCACTTGAAGGCGCAAAGAAAGTAATTGAACAATTACCAGGAAGCGATAGAATTATCCTTGAAGTGGGGACACCACTCATTAAACGCTATGGCACAAGAGTTATAAACGAAATTCGTGAAATCGCCAAAGACAAATTCATCATAGCGGATCTTAAAACGCTTGATGTGGGTAAAGTCGAAGTAGACATAGCCTATGAAGATACAGCAGACGCAGTTGTTGCATCAGGTCTTGCACCGGCAGAAACTCTTGATGCAACCGTTCAAGAAGCCAGACGTTTAGGAACTTATGCAGTTATTGACATGTTAAATGTAGAAGATGTCCTTGCAAAACTAAAGTCAGTTAAAGACTTCCCAGATATCGTTATCTTACACAGAGGCATTGACCAGGAAACAGGTAGAAGCAGCGGGCTTGAACGCATAAAACTTATTCGCGAAGCATTCCCTAACAAGAAATTCTTAATTGCAGTCGCAGGTGGAATTGTTCCAGAAACAGCTAAAGAAGCATTAGAGAAGGGTGCAGACATTCTTATCGTTGGCAGATACGTTACACAGTCAAAAGACGTTGAAAGGTCAGTTAGAGACTTCCTTGAACTGACACCAAACATGCGTGAAGACGTAGACTTATACCGAGTCCACACCGAGTAAACAAATTTTGAGCCCTAAAGGCTCCTCTCTTTTTGTTCTTTATTAAATTTAGAAGCGTTAGGTTGCAAGTTTTATTGTTATAAAAGCCAATAAAAACAGTATAGCTGCAATAAAGTATGTTGGTAAATAATTGTAAGTGTTAGCTAAGTATGGTCCAAGAAAAGAACCTAAAGCGGTTCCTAAACCTACTAGTCCATCAAAGATACCGCTTTTTCCAGTAGGTATAAGCTCCATTGAAATAGAAATCATTAAAATATAGTACACAGCAAAACAGAACCCTAGAAAAACAAGAACTAAAAAGGTCACCAACGTTGGGAAAAGAGCAAATTGTATTGCTCCAATTAATGCAAAAATCATCAGGCTTCTATATAGTACATATCGGGGCATCTGTCTACGTATATCCATGGATCGGGCACGACCACTGATAAAGAAGTAACCTAGGGTAGCACCAATTGAAGTAAAGATATAGCCGACGTATACCATACTGTTGGGTAAATACAAACCTTGGCTTAAGAAGATAGGTAAAGGCGTAAAAAAGATACTTGTAGCCAAAGAAAACAAAACAATTGCTAAAGCGAACATTTTAAAGCTATCTTGTTTAAGGGAACCGTTCCAATGGGCACCATCTAAAACTCTTGAAGC
>WREZ01000195.1 GCA_009779045.1 Candidatus Bathycorpusculum sp.
ACAAAAAACACACACGCTACACTACAAACAAAGTAGCACAACACAAACTACAGTGTACAACCTAACAAACATTTCAATTTTAATAATCACCCACCTACCTACACCTCAACAAAAAATTAAATTAACAACAGCTAAAAATTTTGTATTCAATTTGCCATTAAACATAGCATAAACCCTTATATTTTCATTGAGCTTCCTATTTTTAGAGGAATACATATGCATAAGAAGCTTCTAATTCCAGGTCCAACAGAAGTAAGTAAGGAAATCCTACAAGAACAAACCCAGCATCTTATAGGTCACCGAGAAAAAGAGTTTTCAACACTATACGGAGGAATTACAGAAAAACTAACTAAATTCTTCCAATTAACACCAGACATAAAACCAACAGTAACCACAGGCTCAGGCACCTTATGGTTTGACATCGTAGCTAGAAGCGTCGTAAAACAAAAAGCGCTTGCATGTGTAAACGGCGCCTTCTCAAAAAGAGCAGCTCAAACAATCCAAGCATGTGGCAAAGAAACAGACATACTAGAAGTAGAAATGGGCAAAGCTATAAAACCAGACATGGTGGCAGAAAAACTTGAAAAAGGCGGATATGACACAATCACAGTTTGCCATAATGAAACATCCACTGGTGTCCGCAGCCCCATTAAAGAAATTGCACACATGATACGCAAAGACTACCCAGAGGTCATAATAGCTGTTGATGCAGTATCATCATTAGCAGGAGATAAACTAATTCCCTCAGAAATCGACTGCGACATAATCTTTAGCTCCACACAAAAATGCTTCGCACTACCACCAGGTTTAGCAGTAAGCTTAGTCAATGATCGCGCAATTGAACGAGCAAAAACCGTGCCAAACCGTGGCGGATATACAGACATGGTTGAAATCTTCGAATTTGAAAAGAAACACCAAACACCATTCACACCAAACATAAGCTTACTATACGCATTAGATAAGCGCATGGATCTTTTACTTGCTGAAACCTATGATGGCGTCTATCAACGTCATCTTGACATGGCAAACTATACACAAAAGTGGGCAAAGAAACACTTCGCAATGTTTCCAGAAGCTGGTTATGAATCAATAACTGTTAGCTGCATAAACAACACACAAAACAAAGACGTCAAAGCATTAAACCAACAACTTGCAGAAAAAGGCTATCTAATTTCCGCAGGCTATGGCACATTAGCAGATAAAACCTTCCGCATTGGCCACATGGGCGAATGGAAACTAGAAGACTTAAAACAGGTCATCAATCTGATTGACGAAATCTGGCAAATAAACTAATAATTGCGTGAATATCAAGTTAGTGTTGACTGCGACGTTTTAATTGTCAAGTCAGCACTAAGCTAAAGACAAACTATGAACATATTTGGATAGTGTTTTTTGATAGTTGTGGTTAAACTTGAGGGGCAAAGTTAAAGGTTAGTTTGTGTTAGCTATCGCATGTCTTAAAAAATTTGTTGAGTGGATCCTTTGGTTGATGTAAGACCATTTAGAGCGATAAAGTACACGTCTAAAGCTGGTAATCCGGAAATGTTAGTTACTCAGCCTTATGATAAAATTGACCCTGAAATGCAAAACGCATACTATGAAAAGTCACCCTATAATTATTGCCGTTTGATTTTACCAATAGAGGCTGATAAATATAATGTTGCGCAGCAACGTATTATACAGTGGTTAGAGGAGGGCGTATTAGAGCATATGACACGGCCCGCGGTTTTTGTTGCGCGACAAGAGTACAGTATTAATAACGAAAAACGTGTGCTTACGGGTCTTATTGCTGCCTTACGATTATATCCTTACAGTGAGAACATGGTTTTTCCGCACGAGTTTACGCATTCAGCACCAAAAGCAGATCGTTTGAATATGTTACGAACTGTACAGAAGGATTTAGAACAGGTTTTTCTAATGTATCCAGACCCTGAGGGGACAACCATTGACTTCTTTAGAGATATTACAAAATCTACACCTCTTATCAACATCACTGATCCCGATGGTGTAGAATATACTGTTTGGGAAGTTACTGAACCTGAAAGAATTCAATTCATTCAACAGGCGTTAAGCGATAAAAACATGGTCATAAATGATGGCCATCACAGGTACGAAAGCGCTCTGGCTTATCGTGATGAAATGCGTACCAAAGGGATAGACTGTGAGGATGCAGCCTTTAATTTTCACATGTGCTATATGGTACCTGTTCAAGATAAGGGTTTAACGATTTTACCGACTCATCGGTTACTTAAAGAAACTAAGTTAACACCGCAGGTTTTGGAGGAGTTTAAACGTTATTTTACAATTACAGATGTTGCAACAGATGTTGAGGCGTTAGATAATTATCTTACAGAACACAGTGAAGAACACGCATTTTGCATTTATGATGGCAAAAAAGCATATGGTTTAACGCTAAAACATGATGAACACGTTTACCAATTTGTTAATACCCACACATCTAAGGAGACCAAAATTTTTGATGTTGTTATTTTGCGAGATATTGTTTTTAAAACTATTTTAAAAACGGGAGAACTAAAAATTGACGAGAACATTATCTATATACGATGGACCAAAGCCGCTATAGAAAAAGTAAACCAAGGAGAGGCTAACATCGCGTTTCTTGTAAACCCAATTAGCGCAAAAGCAGTTTTAGAACTAGCATTACAACATGAACGTTTACCAGAAAAAAGCACAGACTTTTACCCCAAACCTATGTCAGGCTTTGTAATGATGGATATTTCACCATCATCTGAAAAACTCTAATTTTATTTTTTTACATGTACAGACTGCGCAAAAACGATAAAAATATTTTGACAAACACTATGTGTAGTGCACGTTTATTTCTACATGTCTTATCCCGAAATAATTTCCCCTTTTCAAGCTATCTTACGACACACTATTTTAGCACACTCAATCGACATAACAATACCAAAACCGCCCTCAAAAAAATACGCTGAAACACAATTAAGAA
>WREZ01000196.1 GCA_009779045.1 Candidatus Bathycorpusculum sp.
ACTTTTTCACCAATTTTTCCCTTAAAAGGGGATTGTCCTCGCTGTACACTATCAGCTCGTACAGCGTTAAGCAAAGTGTAACCTAATAAATCTTGTAAAGCAAACTGTGTTAAAATTAGTGTAGTAGTTTTTGTTTGGATTGGTTTTGTTTTTAATGCAGATACTGAGAGTTGGGCGGCTTCTTTTCCAACCCATAGGGGGTCAATTTTATAGTTTCTTGCAGCATTAAACTCAAAACAGACAGGCGTTACTCTATTGCCGTCTTTTGCTAAAGTGGCCAAACTACACTCTATAATAGTGCCCTTATCAAAGCCACAGACACCATTAGAGTTAGCAACCACATTAGAGATATAAGCAGTTCCTATGCCGCCTTCAGCTACAAGAACATTCTCACTAACCTGCGCAGCAGAGTTAATCATATTTTGAGATATGTTAACTAATTCATCAGAACTAATTTCCAAAATTTTACTATCAAATGTGCCATCTAAAATAGAAACGTAGGGTTTTTTTTGGGTAAAGCCTTTCCAGTTAGCGTCAGGTTTACTGGCTTTAGCGGCACTTAACGCTTGAACTATGATGTTTTCAATTGCGTTTTGGTTGTTAACCATATTTGTGTAAGCAAAACCTATAGCTTTGTTGACAACAACTCGAACACCAATACCGCGATCAATAATGTGGTTAGTCTTATTTACTTGTCCAAGCTCAATACCTACATTAAAAGCATGGTCTTCGTAAACATATGTTTCCACTTCAGATGCCCCTTTTGTAAGGGCCATACGAACAGTTTTTTCTGCTATAGACATCATTTCATTTTTTTCAAGCACTGCCACCAACAACTACCTCACTTAATCTAATATGCGGTCCACCATCACCTATAAAAGCTGTTTGACCTTTACCACATCTACCTGAATCTAGAGCAAAATCTTTACCTACGGCATCCACTCTCAGTAAAGTTTCAAGGGTATTACCACTTATAGAAGCGTTCCTAACTGGAGCACCAATTTCACCGTTAACTATTTCATAACCTTCCTGTACACCAACTTGAAAAGTACCATCAATATTAGCTTGCCCACCTCTAAAACTCTTAAAAAAATAACCAAACTTTACACCCTCAAAAAGCTCCTCAAACTCATAATCACGAGGCTCCATGTACGTATTACGCATACGTATAATGGGTTCAACACGAAAATCTTCAGCTCTAGCATTACCAGTTGACTGAAGATTAAATTTACATGCCGTTTCACGATTATGCATAAGCCCCATTACAATACCATCTTTTATCAACAAAGTTTTCTGCGCTGGAACACCTTCATCATCATACTTAAAAGAGCCAAACGCGCCAGGCACAGTACCATCATCATAAAAAGTCACCAAATCTGAACCAATTTTTGTACCCATAGCATTAAACAAAACCCCACCTGACAGAGCCAAATCAGCCTCCGCTAAATGACCAAAAGCCTCATGAACAAACACACCCACCACATTTGGACCTAACACAGCAGGAGTTTTACCACCTTTAAGAGATTTAGCAGACAACTGTTCCACAGCACGTTTTGCAACAGTTTCACCTATCACTTGAGGAGGTTGAACATCAAAGACCTCATAACCAGAGGTAGACCCTATTTCTTCACGACTAAAAGTAAAAACACCACCACTCTCAGCAGAAGCAGTAACTTTTGACCAAACAAACATTTTATCCTCCTCAATATATGTACCCTCACTATTAATAAAAAAATTAGAACCAGTCAAATCCAAATAATCCACAGTACAACTTTTAATTCGACCATCACAAGTTTGAATTGCCTTATTTATCTCCAAGAGATTTTTTATTTTATCATCCATTGCTACATCGACAGGATTCTTTTTTGATTTAACCTCAACATGATCAACAACAGAATTAGCTGATGCAAGCTTAATAGGATCCTTAAGTTGAAAACTCGCAGTCTTAGCCATTACACACGCATTTGAAACCGCAGATAACAAAATATCGACATCAAAAGAACCAACAGAAGCAAACCCCCAAGCACCATTAACAAGTACACGTAGGGCAACACCATTTTCTATACCTTGTTTAGCAGCTTCTACACGCGCCTCTTTAAGAGTAAACATTGTTTTATAGAGCTCCTGCGCTCTAACCTCTGCGTAACAGGCACCATATTTTTGCGTAGCAGCTTCAATGATTTTTAAGAGAACTTGCTGCAAATGTATTTCAACCTTTGTAAAGAAACAATACTATAGCCTACAGAAATAAAATACTTTGTCCCAACAAAAACCACCTATACACCACACCAATGGACATTTCACCAGAAATCAGACATATTCAACTGATGAACCTGCTTCACATTAGACTTAATTTTGTTAACATTAGACAAAATCGGCGAGTTTAAAACTAATTGGCCATAGACTCCATCATATCCTGGAGTAACTTTAAGCGTTCCCTCACGAACTTTAACAATAGTTTCTGCTAATGACACATCTACAACTGCTGCTAAGGCTTCCTGAGGCGCATCAATAAGTACAGAGTATTCATCACCAAATTTGTCGACCAACGCATAATACTTGTTCCAAACTGCTTGAGTAGAGGGCGAATCAACGTTGAGAACAGCGGCGATAATTTCTGATAAAGGTAACAAATGCATAAATGTTGGAGCATTTTCACGTTTAAAGTCAGGGGCGCGGTCGGCTAATTCTTCAACTCGTTGTTCAACCCCTTTGGTTAATCGTTTACGACAAACGGGACAGATATTTGCGAATTTTATTGCCTCAGCAGGTGAGTATGAAACTTTGCAGTTACGATGACCGGTCCAGTGATATTTACCATAAGCGGGGTCAGTTTCAATAGTAAATTTTAATCGTGAAGAATCATGGGTTTTTACGGTATCGATGATTTGGTTGTAGGTAAATTGTGTTAATTCAAATACGTTTGCTTCTCTGCCGATGCGCCATGGCCAGAAACTGTGACAGTCACTAT
>WREZ01000197.1 GCA_009779045.1 Candidatus Bathycorpusculum sp.
GAGTGTTTTGAGTGTTCTGATGGGACTTTAAAGGTTGGTGAGATAACTGAGAAGCAAAAACAACTCTACAAAACCCTAGGAGTTGACCCACCAACATAGTGATGTAACAACGGGAATCCAGGAAACAAAGCCGTAATTATATCGCCATAGAGATTAAACCACAACATAGATATAATTCGTCGGGATTTCAGGATTTTAAGGCTTTTATTAACTCTTCTTTGCCTTCTTCGAGGGTTAGAGGGATTTTTTGGATTAACCCTTGATTTTTAAGTTCCGT
The DNA here is from genome assembly GCA_009779045.1 of Candidatus Bathycorpusculum sp. GTDB lineage: Archaea > Thermoproteota > Bathyarchaeia > Bathyarchaeales > Bathycorpusculaceae > Bathycorpusculum > Bathycorpusculum terrae. Next base: position 278 of record WREZ01000197.1, read on the forward strand.
AAATAGACTTACAATAGTTGGGGGTTCTAAACCTGATTGTGTTAACATGTCTTTATCTTGTAGTATTTCACTGGTTTTGCCTTCGCCAAGTTTTATGCCTTGGCTTATTACAACTATGCGATCGGCTAATTCAGGGATAGCTTCAGCATCATGAGTAGAGATAATAATAGTTGTACCTACTTTGCTAAGTTCGTTTAGGGTATTAATTAGTTTACGACGGGCTGTTAAATCTAGGTTAGCTGTTGGTTCATCGAGAATTAACAGTTCTGGTTTTAAGATTAAGGCGGTTGATAGTGCTACTTTCTTTTTTTCTCCAAAACTTAGTCTATGTGGCGGTCGGTGTTTAAGATGGGTAATGCCCATTTTTTCAAGCATTTGGGTGCTTTGTGTTTTAATGTCTTGATCAGGGATTTTGAGGTTTTTTGGTCCGTATTCGATGTCTTCGATTACACTTGGTGTAAAGAGTTGGTCATCGGGATCTTGAAAAACTACACCTATGCGGCTACGCCATTTTTGAAAGTCTTTGGAAGTGGTTTTTTCGCCAAATACTTTAATTTCACCTGAATTAGGCCTAAGAAGGCCAGCTATGAGAAGAATCAGTGTGGATTTACCTGACCCGTTTGGACCTAGTAAAGCTATGCGTTCGCCTTGAGCTATTTCAAGAGATACACCTTTTAGAGCGGCAACTCCCGCAGGGTAGCTAAATATTACATCATTAAGCGAAACAACAGGGGCAGTCATATTGCAACCTCATAGTAACGCAAAATACACAAACACAACTATTATTGTTGTCGCAAACACAGCATCTTTTACATGGAATGCTGGTATGGCAAGTTTATTGTTTTTGCTAATGTCAAATCCTCTTGCTTTCATAGCTAAATAAACCCGTTCGGAACGTTCGTATGTACGGATGAAAAGAGAGGAGAGCATTGTACCTATGTCTTTTAGAGATTGAAAATTTAAGATTTGTCTGTTTATGTATGTTCTAGCTTCTTTTGCAATCAATATACTCTGGGCTTCATGTATAGAGACAAAAAAGTATCTGTATGTTAAGCTGAAGAGTTGTATGACTAGAGTGGGTACTCGTAGGGTTGAGAGTAGTTTTAGAGTTTTATCAAAACCAGTCGAGAGTACTAAAAGACTAAGGGAAGCTACACAGAACCAAATGCGTACCGTAAAAACCAGAAGCCTTGTTAACCCTTCAACAGTTAATACCAAATTTATGTTACCAATGTTTGTGGTCCATAGGGGGTTTCCATCAGTTAAAAATAGAGTTGGTATTGATATTAAGGCCATAAATAAAGGAACAAGCGCGGTTCGGGTGAAAAGTTGTTTTAATGATATATGGGAAACCACCGCAAAAGCTATGGGAAATAGGCATATAGCTAGTAAATAGGAGAGTTCAGTGATAAATAAGGCTGAGACAATCATGACTGCTATGGTAACTAATTTTGTTAGAGGGTTTAAGGCTTGCATTAAGCCTTTTTTGTCACTTAAGTCTTCAATGTAAACTAGAGTTTCAGCGCTTTGCATGAAATCTCTTAAGGATCGGGGAACTCTCATGGGAGTCCTCTTTTTTTGCTTAACAATTTAGCAGTAACAAATGCCACTACAAACAGCAAAAGTGTAGCGGTCACACCAATTATCAAATCACCCCATTTACCCTCAAGGCCTGTGATGCTGTAATTAGGAAAGGGGGGATCAAAAATCGGTTGCTCTTCTAAACCTATTTCTTCTGCTTTTAAGTCAAGTGTTTCCATTGCGTAGGAAAAACAGAAAACCCCTAAAACAACACAGATTAATGCAACGGTTAAACCGATTATAATGGTGTTTTTTTGGTTTAGTTTTTTACTCTTGAGCAGCATTGTGTGTTTCCTCGTTGTTTGGTTTGTTTTTAAATATTGATAGCTTACCCAATATCGGGCTCTTTTCTAGTACGTCGGGTCGTAATTTGAGCAGGGTCATTATTAGAATTACTGTAACGATACCTTCTGCAACGCCAATTATAGAGTGGTTTATGGCCATGGCAGGTACTGCAATACGCAGGCCGTACCATGGTGATAGCGGGGATAGACCAACTTCGATACCTGCTGCTATAGCTGCAAGCAGATCACCAAAGAAAGCAGAAATGAAAATTATTGCATATAATGGAGGACCTATTTTTGGTTTGAATAGTTTGTTTAAAACTATAAAGATGATACAGGGGATAAATACGCTGATTATACCAATGTTTAAGACGTTGGTACCTAGCACTATGAGTCCGCCGTCGCCAAATAGAAAGGCCTGCATTACTAAGATTATAGACATGGAGATTAGGCCTGCGAATGGTCCTAAAATTAGACCTATTACTGCGCCGCCTAGGAGGTGCGCGGTGGTTGGTCCTATTAACGGGAAGTTCATCATCATGGCGGCGAAGAAAAATGCGGTTAGTAGACCCATTAGGGGAACTTGTTGTTCAGTGAGTTTGATTTTTTTAAAAGAAATTGCCCAGAATGCTATAGTTATTATGAAGGCGGGAATTGCTATCATAGGTGAGATAAGGCCATCGGGTATGTGCATATTTTCAAATCTCCAACAGTAATAAAATTATTAAAAAAAGTATTACCAATATAAGTATTACCATAACATAAAACAGTAATACCAACAAAACAAAAACAATAGAAACCCCATAAATTAACCACACAATTGAGC
>WREZ01000198.1 GCA_009779045.1 Candidatus Bathycorpusculum sp.
AAGGCTTAAACTTTTAACCATTGTAAAATAGTGTCATAGAAATTTAAAAAGTAGAAGAGTTTTTACGAACTGAAAGATAAGAAAAAGAAACAGATACATTTGTTTGGTGCAGGGGGTGGGATTCGAACCCACGAACCTCTGCAGGATAGGCTCCTGAAGCCTACGCCTTTGGCCATGCTCGGCGACCCCTGCGTGTATTGTTGAATATTTGTTGTTCTTTAAAATAATCTTTACTGTTAAATACATTACCGCACAGATGTTCATTGTGTAATCATTTTTATAGCACAAGGTAAAGAGTGTATGCTGAATTAAAATGGTCAATGGCTCTACATCATCCTCGCAAGAATCAGTATTACCTGTGCAAACAAAGGTTAGTAAACGAAAATCTGTTCGGATATTGTTGTTTGTTGTGGGTTCGATTTCGTTGTTTTTTGGTATTATAGGGATTTTTTTACCTCTGTTACCTACGACACCTTTTCTTTTACTTACTGCGGCTTGTTATATACGTAGTTCTGAGCGCATGTATAATTGGTTTTTGAATAATCGGTGGTTTGGAGAGTATATAAGAAACTATCAATCTGGTCGAGGTATTCCGTTGAAAACTAAGCTTTTTGCTATATCATCAATGTGGATTACAATGTGTATCTCTGTAATTCTTGTAGCACGAAATATCCCCCGTATACAGGTGACCATTATGCTGGTGACCCTAATAATTATTGGAACTGGAGTAACCATACACCTAATTAAAATACCCACTTTCAAAAAACAAAAATAGCTGCAACAAAGGTTGTTTGTTCTACAGGTTTATTTGAAGGCTAACTGTGCGACGGAGTAATATACTATTTCTCCTCGGCGGTTCATGACGGCTAAGACTAACTCTTTTTTTTGGTTTTGGCATTGTTGTAAAGTGTTGGCTAGAAGGTCTATGTCTGTGGGTTTGCCTTCTTGTGTTCCAAGTACTAGGTATGAGGCGGAGTCTTTTCCGTATGTTCCTCTTTCGTATACGCGGAATTCGGTTTTAGCGCCAAAGCCTTCGCGGACAACGTATCCGCGACTTCGAAGGTCACGATAAATTAGATAGTTAACCCAAGCGTTTTCATCTATTGCTTGATAAGCATGCAGTATCATTTGGAAGTCAACGGGGGTGTTTTTGTCGTTTTTAACGATTAGCATTCCTTTATCTTGCAGATATAAGGTTTCAAAGAAGGTCAGGGTTAAAATTTTGTTTTCTATGGTTCCGTATCCGCGTGAGGAGAGCTGGTCAATGTTGCTTTGCTCTGTTACGGTTATGCCTTTCTCTGCAAGTTTGCCGTTAGTTTGAAACTCTAAAGGAGGAGAGGGGTCATTTGGTGTATCTATGCTCAAGTTAATCACTAAAGGGTTAGGGTATGTGCTTTTTAACATTATGCTTTACAGTTTAAAGTCTAACAAAAAGAAAGGCTGCTATTAATCAAAGAAAAAATATGTGATAAAGGTTAGTGGAGGGGGAAGTTTTTGTTGAATTTTTGGAAGTGTTCTTTTGTGTATATGCCTGTTTCTGTTATTATGCCTGTTACATATTTTAGGGGGGTAGCGTCAAAGGCGGGGTTTATAACGTTAGTGTTATTTGGCGCAGTTTGTTGGCAGCCTACATGTGTTACTTCGTTTGGTTTGCGTTCTTCTATGGTAACGTCAGAGGCTTTGCAGGTTAAATCAAAAGTGCTTTTTGGAGCAGCTACATAGAAAGGTATACCGTGCTCATGTGCTAAGACAGCTACACCATAAGTGCCAATTTTGTTAAAAACAGCATCTTGAACAATACGATCAGCACCTACGATAACTTTGTTTATCAAGCCTTTGCTCATAACATATCCGGCCATGTTGTCAGTAATCAAAGTTACAGGTATGCCATCACGTTGCAACTCAAACACAGTTAAACGAGCACCCTGCAAAAGAGGACGAGTCTCATCAGCAAACACCTGAATTTTTTTACCTTGCCCCCAAGCAGCACGTATAACACCTAAAGCAGTACCATACTCAACAGTAGCCAACTCACCAGCATTACAATGCGTCAAAATAGCATCACCATCAACAATTAACTCTGCACCATGCTTACCTATAGCAAAATTCTGCAAAGCATCCTCATCAGCAATTCGCTGCGCCTCCAAAACCACCGCACCACGCAAACCCTCAACAGTACCCCTATAATCACGAGCCATACTTAACACCCTATCAGTTGCCCAAAACAAGTTAACCGCCGTAGGCCTCTGCAACTTTATAGTAGCACCCACAACCTCCAAATCCGCAAGCAACCCAGAGAGAGATTGAGCCTTAGAATAATAAGCCCCTAAAGCAACCCCAAAAGCAGCAGCAGCACCCAACAAAGGAGCACCCCTAACACGCAAAGACTTTATAGCCTCCGCCATCTGCTCAACACTACACAACTCCAAAATAACCTCTTCCAAAGGAAGCCTAGTCTGATCAGGAGTAAAAACCACTCCATTTTCCCATCTAATCATACGCATTAAAGATACCTCTACAATGATTGTAAAAACAGGTTAATAGTGTTACGCCCAAATAATCAACAACACAAAACAACACTACAAAATAACAAACAATGTTAGAACACCTCATGGTTATCAACTTACAGTTTGCTATACTACTAAATAGTCTTCACTAATTCCGAAAAGTTGAAATGGTGAAGTGGAAAGGTTGATTATTATGAATATATCCATTCGCGAGTGGCAAATTAGTGATGCTAAGGATTTAGTTGCAGCTATTAATAACGAGAGGGTGTTAGACAATTTGCGGGATGGTATACCGTATCCATATACGGTGAAGGATGCAAAAGAGTTTATAGATGCAACATTGTCCGCTAAAAAAGATACACAATACGCTTTTGTCATCACATATGACGACAAGGTTATTGGTAGTATTAGTGTTTTTCGAAAGGATAATGTTCACAAATTGACTGCTGAGTTG
>WREZ01000199.1 GCA_009779045.1 Candidatus Bathycorpusculum sp.
AATCATAACCAAAAACAACTTTACCGTCAACGACTACACAACCACTAACAATAATAAAACCAACAAAGAAACACCATAACAAACATTATTTTTTGTTGAGGTTAGGGTTTGTTGTATGCGTTTTTACGAGGTAATATGGCGTAAATTTCAATAGTGTTCCCTGAGGAAAGCAAGAAAAGAATACGATATGTGCCCACTCTAATTCGAAAACTATGGGTTAAACTTTTTACTTTCTTTATATCGAGCTTTTTAGAAAAACCCTCTTGCTGTAAAACATCTATAGCATCACATACTTTACCTTGGATAATCTTTGGTAATTTGTCAAGTTGTCTTTGTGCTTTTTTATCTATAAATACGTTGGTTGCAGGCACAATTAAGCCTCAACGGTAACAGCGTTTGGTCGTTTCCATGGTATAAGTTCAGCGGTTTTGTTTTTTTTAGCCGCCAAATATTCTTTGGTTGCCTCGATTTCGTCAGGCAAAGGCTCCACAGATCCAATCAACCTCTCCGCTATTAACGCATTCATGCCCTCAACAGTTTTTGTCAAATCTGTTAGCAGAGTCTTTATTTCTTTAAGCTCAACTTCGGTTGTCATGGTTCTCAAATCCTTATAGTCTACACCATATTTAACGCTTCTTTTATCTCTTAACAAAGAGACAAGAGAATACGGTTTAGCATAGTTAAAAATCGGTACTGTTTTTTCTTTAAATATTTTGGCGTGTTAGAGGGTTGCTTCCTATTTGGAACTTGTCTGTTTAGACTGCTAGCCAGCATTAAGGCATATTTCCCGATGCAGGAAAAAAGGGGAAACCCCTCAATCACTAACATTAGTATATACTTTGCTTCTTATTCAAACCCTTAAAAGTACGCAACACAAAATCCTCAAAAAAAACCTTTTTAACCATAAAAACACATTAAACAACCCTTAAACAATAAAAAACACCAATACACACACTATATCGTAAAACAAGCTTAAAACAAACATAAACAAAAAAGAGAAAAAGGGGAAACTATTAACAAAAAAGGGGAAACTATTAACAAAAAAGGGGAAACTATTAACAAAAAAGGGGAAACCACTAAACCAATTCATAAACCATCTAAAATTTGCTCAATTCTGAAAAAGTAAAACGCACAATCAAGTAAACACGACACACATACGCCTTATTTTTCAACTAATACGTCAGCAAAGCCTCCAAACCCCAACACCTGCAACCAACCGACCAAGTTCCACAGAAGCACAAACACAAAAACAAAGGAGAATATAACAAATGAAAAAACAAAATTTTTCTAAACAAATCAAACAACCTCAACAACATCAACAACACATCTCAAAACCCAACTCAGAAGGAGGATGTCTATTTTGAATTTAGATGCAATTGAAAAACGCCTCGATCTATCCTATGAAATGCGAATTGAAGACCTTGAAGCCATCACACCCCACCTTGTCGGCCCACCTGGAGTAGGCAAATCCTCAATAGTACGAGAATATGCAGAGAAAAAAGCCCACCAACTACAAAAACAATTCATCGACTACGACAACCTAACCCCAAACGACATTGAACACATAGCTGAATCACCAGACAAATATTACCTCTTTGCAGACAAACGACTCACAAGTCTAGACCCCATAGACCTCTCAGGACTCCCACGTCTAGTCAACAACAACCAATACGTAATGTTCCAACCCCTCGCCCTAGCAAAACTATTAAACCAAACCGCCGGACTGCTCTTCCTTGATGAATTCTTAAACGAAAGCCGACCAAACATGCTCTCAGCCGCCTACAAAATTGTACGCGACCACAAAATCGGCGACATAGCCCTAAACAAACAAGTCCTAGTCGTTGCCGCCTCAAACGGATCCGAACACAGCAGCCTCTCAAACAACATACCCAAACCCCTACGCGACCGCTTCGACTTCATACAAACCCAAGCCCCAACCATAGAAAACTGGACCAACTGGATGGACCAACAATACGGAACAAACAAGTGGGAACGAAACATCCTAGCCTACCTATTATGGAAGCCAAGTGATTTTCTAACCAACACCAACGACACCCTTGACGACAACGGCTACGAACCCCCAGCCACACCCAGAGGATGGAGCTTTGTCAGCATCGCTTTTGCCAAAACAGACGACCCCCAACTACGCGAAAGCATAGCCAAAGGCAAACTAGGAAGAGTCGGCGAAACACTACTAGCATTTTTAGCAAACAAAATCCCACCCTTCAACGAACTAGTGACAACCCCACAAGTCATCCAAAGTTTCAATATTGAACAAAAATATCTCGTTGCAGTAACAATTGCTGAAGCCATAACCCACACCCCCCAAAACATGTCAAAAGCTAAAAAGCTCTTAGAATACATAGCCGAAAAAGACGACCGCGAACTAATCTCAGCACTATTTGCCTTCCTACAAAAACCCCAACGACGCGAACTATTCATAGAAGTAAAAAACAACCCAACAATCCTGCGAGCCCTCGAACAAACCGGAAAAGCCCTCTAAACCAAACAAACACTAAAGGCAACTCAAAATGAATCCAAATATTGATAGTATAAAAAGTGAGCTTTTAGACATACGAATTTTTTGCGGACGATATTTTCCCTTTGTGGTCATACCCTTAAGCTATGCAAAAATTACAGTATCCACCCAAATCCCAACTGCAGGTGTTAACCAAAAAGGCCACCTAATCATAAACCCCGCCTGGTGGAACAATCTAACTATAGAAGCAAAACGTTTCACAACCATTCACGAAACCCTTCACCTAGTTCTCTGTCACCCTTTTCGAGCCCACCAACACAACCCCCAACTATACAACATTGCAGCAGATGCCAAAGTTAATCACGCCATAGACCAAACAAACCTACACGGCATAAAATACCCCACAAACGACCTAATAACACTGCACTCACTGGCAACTATAACAAAACTATGCCTCAGCGATCTGCAAAAA
>WREZ01000200.1 GCA_009779045.1 Candidatus Bathycorpusculum sp.
AAAAAAAAGGGTTATATTTTTACCCTGTTTTTGTGTTCATTTTTTTATGTTTAAGAGTTCTGTTTTTGAGTAAATATTTTTGTTTGTGGTTATGTGGTTGTTATAGGTGGTCTTTCTTTTAGTGTGACGGTGATTGTTGTTGTGTTATTGTTTCGTATTATGGTTATGTTTATGTTTTGTCCGGGTAGGGTTTTTTCTTCTAGGTAGCTGGCTAGGTCGTCGTTGTTTTTGATTTTGTTGTTGTTTAGGGCTATTATGATGTCGCCTTCTTGTAGTTTGCCGTCTGAGGGGCCGCCGTTTATAACTGAGGCTATTCTCCAGCCGTATGTGATGCTTACGTCTAATTGTTGGGCTGCGTTATATGTCATATCGTTGCCGTTTACGCCTAGGTAAGAGTGGCCGTTGTATGTGCCTGTTGTTATTAGAGCGTTTATTTCTCTAAGGATAGTATTTGAGGGGATGGCAAATGCTAGTCCTTGGGATTCGGAGACTATGGCTGTTGTTATGCCTATGACATAGCCTGCGGCGTTGAGCATGGGGCCACCTGAGTTGCCAGGGTTTATAGGTGTGCTAGTTTGGATAACGTTTGCAATGGAGAAGCGGTTTACGGAGTCTTCAACTATTGTTCTGCCCAAAGCGCTAATAACTCCTGTTGTTAAAGAGCCTACTAACCCATAGGGGTTTCCTATAGCTATTACAGGTTCGCCTACACGTAGTGTAGATGAGCTAGCTATTTTAAGGGGTTTGAATTCTGCGGAAGGGGCATTAACAGAAAGTATAGCAAGGTCTGCGTATGGGTCTGTGCCTAAAATTGTTGCAGCATACCCATTGCCATTTTGAAAGGTAACACTTAACACAGTAGTACCCTGAACTACGTGATAATTAGTTATAACAACATTTTGTCCTTTATGAGAATAAACAAAGCCTGAACCCTGTACATATCCACCTTGCTTTGTCCCTTGAATTATAACTACAGAGTCTTTAACGTTAGCATAAAGTTCTGCAAGAGATACATCACTTTGATATATTGTAATATTTTGATAAAGGGCATTTTGCATACCCTCTAACTCAGAATTTTGAGCCTGCAACCCTGCAATTTGAGTCTCCAAATCTGAACGCGTATCAGAATGCAAAGTTACAAAAAAGTTTGCAAGCCCACCAATAAGTAAGCCCGTAACAAAAATCAAGATAACTACACTATACAAAGATTTAGCATTATTTTGGAAGCCCATTATATCCAACCTTTAAAAACAAGTAAAAAGAAAAAGAGATAAACATTTCCCATAAAGCCCACTAAATACCTAAAACAGCAACTTTAACCTATTAAAATAGCAACACACATTCATGTTTCAACTTTTTTAACAACACTTTAACACGCATCAAATACGTCTAATTTTCTTTCACATCACATAATAAGGCATTATTGGAAAATAGACAACAACTAGGAAATAACAAAGTCATTATTAACGTCTATTTGCTGCCTCTGTATCTATAATTTTAAGGAGATCTATTACTGTTTTGCCTTTTTCTTCTTGTTCTTCAAAAGTTATTGTAGCTTTCTGTGGACATATATCATCAAGTATTATGCCTATGACTTCATCTAATATTACGGGGTAAACGTTGCAGCCTGAGGGTTTGTCAGGGTAAATATTGCATTGATGTTTTTCTAAATTGTAAAAGACGCAGTAGCCGTTGCGGTTTTTGAGTTGAGCATAGCCTTCTTTGTCGATTTTTAAGAAATATTTTTTGTGAAACCCTTTTTTCTCTATTCGTTTTATATCTTCTTTTGTTAGTAACATTTCTGTTTCGGTGCAACAGACTCCACAGTGAGAGCAATTCATATGTTTGAATTCTTATAATGTTATTTTAGCCTTTGTTTGATTGTTGTATTTAGCTTTGGGCAAGTATGTTTTGGTTGAGCATTTTGGCGTATGCGATGTTTGTTATGGGGATTTTTTTGCTTTTAATGTTTCTAAATGGTATGTATTCTATTAGTTTTGTTTTTCCTAGTTCGGCTTGTTTGATGTTTTTTAATTTGACGTTTACTATTACGGCGCCGTCTTTTAGATGTAAGTTGACGTTTTTGCCTATGTATGATTTTGCGATGTTTACGTTAAAATGTTCCATGTTGTTCACCATTCTGTGTCTTGGTCTGCGATTTTGCTCCAGCAGTGTTCGCATATGGGGATGATTTCTCCGTTTATTTGGATGTATAATTTAATTTGTTCTTGATGACATGTGTCTTTCCAAGGGTTTTGACAATGTTCAATGTTGTGTTCCATGTTTGTTTCCTCAGAAGTGTTTGTGTGTTTTTTGCTTTTAAACTGGCTGTTTAAACGACTGTATACAACTGTGGAGAGGTGAGTTAAAGTGAATTGTTTTTGTTAGGAATGTAAGAGACTATGAGAGGTTGTATTAAATTACTTTGTGGAGTTGTGATGTTGTTGTTTGATTTTTAAGGGTGTTTTTTTAGGGTAGATGTGTATTGATGTTTGTGTGTGTTTTGTTGTCTGTTTTTGGTTTAATGTCTGTTAATGTCTGTTAATGTCCGATTTTGGGGTTTTGTTTGTTATTGTTGTTTTTTTTCATAGGTCTATAATTCGTTTACAATGTTGTGGTGTAAATTTGGTTTTATTATTTTTGTGTCAAAAATGTGGTTTTAGATTTTTATGAATATGTACAATTGTGGGCAACTGCAAAAAGCTAAGGATGCTCTTTAGAGTTTGTACGTCGATCATGGTTACATGGTTTTTTGTTGTTGGTTTGTGTGTTGAGTGTTAAGTCTTGTGTTAACGTTTTTGTTTGTTTGGTTGTTTGTTTGGTTTTGTAAAAGGGTTTTTTTGGCGTTAGTTATATCTTACTGATTTAATCCTAA
>WREZ01000201.1 GCA_009779045.1 Candidatus Bathycorpusculum sp.
ATTATTTTGTATGTTCAATGGTTTGTTGACATTTAGATGTCTTTCCCAGTTAAAGACTGTAAAGAGGAAATAGGCAATTATTACGTTAACAGCTATTCCTGTGATTGACGCAGGTGCACCCTTTATTCCCATAGTTATGAATTGTTGACATTGAAAGATTGTTGCTAAACCAAACATAACAGCCGCTGCTAAGTGTGCAATACGATGTCTAATCCATACACCCAATCCAATTAAGAGCAGATCAATTCCAGTGACCCAAGTTACTAACCCTGCAGCTGTGACATTGAAGCTAACTAACTCTTTGGCATTAAAGGGGGTGCCTGGAACCCAGCTTATTACTCCTACGGCTGAATCTATGGCTGAATCTGCAAGTGGCGTCTCAGACACCAAACTTGAGTCAGACAACATAAGTGCAAGCCCTGAAACTATCAATACAATTCCAAAAGTTATGACAAGTTTAGCCATGAAATCTGAAACCAAGGGCCGGTTAGATGTAATCTCTACAATTCTATCCTTTAATCTACTTATATCATTATTTTCCATATTATCCCACCTAACTCATAGTTACTGATTAATGAGGTGACATTCCCACAACACAACATCATGCCCTGAAATGGCGTAGTGTTGAACTGTCGGTGAACCTTTATTGTCCTAACTTTCTTCTTATCTTTGCAGACCGCCTTCCTTCTATCTGCCATCTGCAATTGATAATGGTAACCTATGGCTAATCAGATAATAAATTAGTTCCCTCAACAATCTATATAGTCACTTATAGTATATTTAACCTAATGTGAAAATCAATATAATGCTCATGCTCCAATAATCTTTGGAATGACTTGTCTGCACTAATCTATCAGCAGGCAGTTACAATAGATTAATGCGGAGAGAACAATGTGCCTAAAGTCCAAACTAACAAATTCAATTTGTGGTTCACAAACAATCACATTCTAAAAAATGTAAACATACAGATAAACGAAAAAAGTGTCACCGCCATAATGGGACCATCTGGATGCGGAAAATCTACTTTACTGCGGTCTATCAATCGAATGAACGATTTAATAATAGGATGCAAAACATCCGGTGAAATAATCTTTGACGGAAAAAACGTCTACGCCAACAATAGCAACGTATACGAATTAAGACGCAAAATAGGCATGGTATTCCAAAAACCCAACCCCTTCCCAAAAACAATATTCGAAAACGTAGCATTCGGCCCCAAACTTCACGGCATCGCCAAAGGTCAAAAACTCAAAGAAATTGTAGAAAAAAGTCTTCGAGGCGCCGCACTATGGGACGAAGTCAAAGACCGCCTAAACGAAAACGCCTTCAGTCTCTCCGGTGGCCAACAACAAAGACTCTGCATCGCCCGAGCACTAGCAGCAGAACCAGAACTAATTCTAATGGACGAACCCTGTAGCGCCCTAGACCCAGCTGCCACCTCAAAAATAGAATCCCTCATCGGAACACTCAAAGAAAACTATACAGTAATAATCGTCACCCACAACCTGCAACAAGCCGCTCGCATATCAGATTTTACTGCCTTCATGTACGTAGGTGAATTAATAGAATTCAACCAAACAAAAAACCTCTTTGAAAACCCGCAAAGCGAAATAACCTCAAACTATATCAACGGCAGATTCGGATAATCCATTATAACTATAACTCATCTTAAGCTACAGATTCACAAATTTTCTTTTAGAGTTATTACAAAATAAACTGAAAAATAGTATTCTATGGTTTATCACAAGTGACTATTCTCTTATAACAAAGGGTGCTTCCAAAAAACTTGGTTTTTACAATAACTGTGAAGGATTTTGTGGATAAGAAAATGGGTCTAACGAACATCCACTTTGTTTGAAATGTGCTGTGTTAGGTTATTTTTTCCTCAGTATAAGCATAAGTATAGTTGCAACGACAACAGTAACTATCAAAAATGTGACAATAACAAATGTGTTTCTAAAGGGCGGGTCTGTTTGTTTTGGAGGTTGTGTGTTGCCAGACTGCCCATTTGTTGGAATAGGTGAAGTACTGGGTGTGTTAGTTGGTGAATTACCTGAACTGGCAGGTGTGTTTGGTGTTGACCCTGATGATGCTGGTGGATTTGTTGATGGTGATTCTGATGGTGTCGTCGTTGGAGTAGGTGTCGGTGCTGTGGGGGATCCCAAAATCTGAATATTTAGACTTCCGCTGTTATCGTTGTATGATGAGGCATGGATTCTAAAACTGATTTTAGAACCGTTACCTATGAGTGTATATCGATAGATGTGTTCTGAGTTGTAGGCTCCCCACTGTTTGGATCCCACAGTCCATTGGTCTATGTACAATCCACTTTGTTCGTTTGTATGAGTTGCCCAATTGTTCTGCGTTGCATACATGGCGTCATGGGCATTATTTATTATGGGGGTTCCTCCAGTGTAATAAGCACCTGAGACAACAATTTCATAGTTTACCTCGTTTTGAAGAGCAATGTTTGAAACAATGCTCGTACCATTAGATGAAACCTCAAGAACATCTAGAACATCATTTGTTGCATTTACACTAGTGATTTCACCAGCTATGGAAACACAAAACAGGAGCAATATACTTATGAGAATAAAGCTTTCTTTCTTCATAACAGTTCCTCATATTTTTGATTTCATAAGCAGGTCCATAGCTATAAGTTCTCTTTACATAGACTCAATAGTTATAGTAGATAGAACAAAAGTTTATTTTAACTACAAATCTAATAGTTGGTAAGCATATCAAACAGTTGGGCTATTGAAACTCGTAAAACAGATGCAACTGTAGGAAGTATAAAAAGATGAAAATAGGTAATGTTGATCTCTCAAGCCAG
>WREZ01000202.1 GCA_009779045.1 Candidatus Bathycorpusculum sp.
ACAGTGTTTGATTTTTTACTCGTTATGATGTTGTAAAAGAAGTGTTAAATCGCACTATGTGTATTAAACGCTTTGAATTATGGTGCCTGTCACATAGTTATGTATTTCGGGAATGCAGGATATACTCAACTTAAGTTAATCACAGGTTGAATAAAAAAAATGGAAATATACAACAGCAAAAAACAAATCAACCAAGAATTAACTCAAATTAAGCAAAAGTTTATAATCACAAACTAACCCAAACAACACACAAACAACAGGACCAAAAACAGTGCTACAACCACAACAAACCCAAACAACCATAAAAACAAAAAAAGAAGAAAAAGAAAACACACCCCACCACTTCACCTACCCCCAATACCAAAACAACTGCATCTCAAACATACCCGACCTAATAAAAGAAATCTACAACATAAACAACAACAATAACAACAAACCATCAAAAAACCTCCACAAACACACAACAAAAAAAACAGAAATAGAACAAAACAACAAAAAAGTCGTACTCATAGTAATAGACGGCCTAGGATATAACCAATACCTAAAACAACAACAAAACGACCCCCTCCTAACAAACCTAACCAACAAAGGCATAACCCAACCCCTAACAAGCGTCTTCCCCTCACAAACAACCAACGCCCTAACAACCCTAAACACCGGCCTAACACCACAAGAACACGGCCTCTTCGAATACTTTCTTTACCTAAAAAACATCGGAATAATAAACTCCCTAAAATGTGAATGCATCAACCAAAAAACAAAAAAACCCTCACAGACAAAGAGCATAAACCCAAACAGCCTCCTACTAAAAGGAAAAACAATCCACGACACACTAAATGAAAACGACATTAAAACCTTCACACACACAAACATCACCAACGCCTTTTGCCCTTGTTCAAAAATAATTTTCCAAGGAAGCACCATAAAACCAGCACTAAACACCCAAGACCTAATAATAGGACTACGAAAAAACCTAGAAGAAAACAAAAACAACAACACATACTTTTTTGTACACATAGACACACCAGATGCCATAGCCCACAAATATGGCCCAAACAGCTACCAATACTACACAGAATTAACAAACATAACATACCTATTAAACAGAGAATTAGTACAAAAATTAGATCCAAAAACCGCCAAAAACACCCTCCTACTACTAACTGCCGACCACGGCGGCATCGATGTAGACATAGAAAAAACAATCTACCTCCCAAAAACAGCATTACCCATGCAAACACAAAAAAACCAAGAACCAATCTCACCTATAGGTAGCTATAGAGAAAATTTTTTACACATAGAAGAGAAAAAACTCGCTGAAACAAAACAATGGCTACACAAAAAAATCGGCAACAAAGCTCAAATAATTGAAACAACCACAGCAACAGAAAAAGGCCTATTTGGCATAGCAGATAAAGTCAGTAACGGTTTTTTTGAAAGAGCGGGAAACCTACTAATTTTACCATATAATAACCAAACAATATGGTTTAAAGACCCAAACGAGAGAGAAATTAACTATTTAGGGCAACACGGTGGATTAAGCAGGCAAGAAATGATAGTGCCCTTTGCAGTGGCTAACCTTAGAAATTTAAAATAAAAACAAATAAAAATAAACTAAGATGAGAAAAACTTGAGTAGTCAAACAATAACGTTGCCGGATGGGCGCAGTCTTGGATATGCTACAATTGGCAAAGGCAAACCAGTTATGTATTTTCACGGCACCGCGAGCAGTCGTCTTGAAGTGTACCTTCTAAAACAGCTCACCATAAAAGAAAAATTACAACTCATTGCAATTGACCGCCCAGGATACGGTCTATCCACCTATAAACCTCGAAAAAACATACAAGACCTAAACAACGACCTCAACTTTTTAGCAAACCATTTAGGCATTGAACAATTCAACGTGTTAGGTTGGTCGGGTGGAGGCGTGTTCGCACTTGCATATATAACCTGTTTTCCCCAACGTGTAACCTGCGGAGTAATTGCATCAACACCAGATTTACCCTTTGACGCCACAACAGCACACAACAACATACCATTCGCCAAATATGTGATGAAACTCTCGTTTTTAGGCAAAATTGCTATGCAAAACATGCGACGACAAATACTTAGAGCAGACACCCCCGAGGCTTTTCTACAATCCAGGCAAGGTCAACAAACACTACACACATGCTCAAGTCGTGACCTAACATTTTTCGCCAACCCCACATGGATAGGCTTAATGCATCAATCAATGAAAGAGGCCTTTCGCCAAAACAACAGTATAAACAGCGTACTTGAAGAACACAAACTTTTCCTAAACCCATGGAATCTCCCCTTCAAAAATCTTAACAATAAAGTGTTGTGGATTTGGCAGGGAACAGAAGATAAAACCTGCCCCATAAAAAACGCTTACAACATAGCCCACAAAGCTAAAGGCTGCAACTTGGAAATTTTTCCCACTCAGGGACACTATGCCATGTTTGATAACATAGAAAAACTAAAAGAACGCCTAAAAACGTTTAACTGACGCTAAACACCATTCACCTAAAAATTTACGCCACTACACAAACATTAAAACCTAAATTCGACAACTTTTCAACATACACAACATTATTCATAAAAACATTGTTAAAACACAATTTATTAAAACAATCAAACCATTCACATAAAACTATACATCACAAAAAATTTTCAATTTATTTTTTAAACAAGTTCAACAGTTGTATGTATTCAGCTCTTTATCCAGTTGTTGATGAGGCAGGTTTTCATTTGTTCAAACGTATCTAAGCCTTGTTTGTCCCACGTAGTGATTAGTGACATCATTGTCTCATAGATGGCAGTAC
>WREZ01000203.1 GCA_009779045.1 Candidatus Bathycorpusculum sp.
AAAAACTCACATTGATAAGCTATTCATTTATAAATTATAGTTTAGAATATTTTGTGGATAAGAATGTATTATGAGTGTCCTTAGATGGTTACATATTTCAGATCTGCATTATGGGTATCCTAGTTTTGACACAATAGATATGCAAGCAAAAATGATGACTCTACCCGATATATTAAATGAAAAGAATGTAAAACCAGAATACCTCTTTATAACTGGTGATCTTCGACACGGAGAAGCTGAAAAAAAAGAGTTCCCACACGAAATCGAAAAACAAATTAAATTATTGATGCAAACTTTGGACATTAAACCACAGAATGTTCAAATTGTCATGGGCAATCATGACGTTATACAGTCTTCAGAACAAAAAATAAGTGCGATTCAACTCAGAGAAAGCTATAAAACTAATGGAATCATAGACTGCAATATACTAAGTACACTTACGTCATCATATAATCCGTTCTATGAAGTCTACGAAAAAATTTGTGAACGCCCTCACCCAAAGTCGCATCATTACTTTGTTCAGGAAAAAGACTTCAATATTATCTGTATAAATACTGCATTAGCTCGCTCCCATAATGACCATGGTCAGTTGATAATTGGTATGGAGCTTCTTAAAGAGGCACTTAGAGGTATTGATAAGAATAAGCCAGGTATTGTTCTTGCGCATCACAGTTTTGATAGTCTACAAAACGAAGAACAAGAGAAACTTAAAATTTTGTTAAAAGATAGTGGTGCACTTGTGTATCTTTGTGGTGATGCACATACTATTAATGCTGAAAATATTGATATACAAAGACAAGATCAGCCGTTATGGGTGTATGTTTGTGGAACAAATAGTGATAAGCGTGGTGGAAGTGATAGCTATGCTGATAGGGGTTTATTTATTGGTGAATTAAATACGGTGAAAAAACAGGGGTATGTTCAGGCTTTGGAGTATTCTCGTAGGAGTGGGTGGTTGGATTGTAGAGAGTTTTCTTTGCCATATACTGGGTTAGCAGATGGAAAACGTTATTTTCCAATTGATAAAAGAAAAACAGCTGAAAAGATAACTGTAGATAGTCAGTATGGAGAAAGAGTGTATTCTGTGGTAGAAAACAAGGGTGTTTGTCCTAAATGTGGTGCTCATTTAAAAGGGTTTACAGGACATCCAGACTTTTTGAAAAAGTTTGTGGGTTTTTGGTTATTTATTTTATACTGTAGTGACAATCGGAAATATAGTTTGTTTCATTTTTATCGTAGTGATAAAACTAGTAACTATGTTTTTGAGGGTATTGATTACGATGAGAATAATAATCAAGTTTATTTGTGTAAATCTGATGATATACGGACAAGTAAAACAAAAGATGACCTTCTTTATATGGGCAGTGTAAATAGAGGAATATATAAATATGATAATATTGGGGCGTTCTCTCTAAAACCAAATAAAGACAGCGGTTTTGGGTGTTTCACTAATATTAATCCAAATGACCAAAACACAGGGTGGTTTGACGCGTATAAATTATCCAAAGAAGAAATATATGATAGCATTAACACTTTACAGGTTGAAGGCCAAAACTATGATATATTAGCTAAAATGGCCTATGAAAAAAGAAAAAAAAGATAAGTAGGCCTCTTGAGAATAGCTTTGTTTTTCAAAGTTAATTATATCACCGACTATTTTCATTTGCAGTTCAACCGCTGATGATGATTATGATGCCTATTAGTCGCCACCTTACGCTTTTTTTGCATAAGATGCTCAACTAAAATCCTAATACACACAAGACACTGATCTTTGTTTTCTCTGCAGCAGATAACTCTCCGGTCATGCCTCAAACTAGTTTACTTACAAATTCTAACACGTTAATGAGCAAGCCAAAAACAATTTTATGCATAACCAATGACTTAGAATAACAAATAGTCCTGTGAACCAAACACTTCAAGCATAGTATGAAATGTTAGATGTTTACGTTCAATTCTCTGAGTATTGCGTTTTCCCGTAAACAAAATATTCTTTGGTATAGTATCATGATGGGCAAAATTATCATCAGAGAACACTGCATCTGCCTCTATATTTAGAGATGAGAATAAAGTTAAAAGTTTTTGCAACACCTCATGCTCTCTGGTGCCAAAAACATGCGCAATAGTCTCTCTCGTGTCATGATTTATCGCGTGCCATGGCCAACAAGGGGTCTTTTTGCACGTGACTCTGTTTCACATTTTATCCATTTCAAGACGTACTTTAAGGGGTTGGTTTAGGTTTGTGTGTTTTGGGTTTAGGTTTACGAGGGTTTTTTTGTTTTTTTAAAACTGATATAACTGTGTTTTGGCTGATGTGGAGCACGCGTGCGGTGTCGCGTATGCCGTTGCCGTTTAGTGCCATTTTTATTATCATTTGTTTGGTTTGGGGTGTGGTGCCGGTGTTTTTGTATATGGTTTGGAAGGTTTTTTGCATGTGTTGCATTTGTATCTTGGGGTTTTTGTTGTTGGTTGTTTGCCCATTTTTACTACTTTTCGCTTCTACAGTGTATGCATTTTACAGGTACGTTTGCCACAGCTGATCCTCAGGATTACATACACTATTTCACTTATAAACTAGTTTGAAGCATGACCGAAAATCACAAACTAAATACATACGAAAAATCTGTTTTATAGGTTATGAAATATTTTCGTTTTTGCGCAGTCTGCGCTTAACACATACAGTATATTAGTTACTGTGTGAATGGTGTAGACATTTTTTATTTCGAGCTATGTACTGTAAAAGTATAAATGTGTTAAAGGAATATAATGTATTTAGTTATAGTTTATATAACTCTTGTATTACATAATGATGAATAAAC
>WREZ01000204.1 GCA_009779045.1 Candidatus Bathycorpusculum sp.
CTGCTATAAAAGAGCCACCAAAATAGCCATATTGAGTATAGCGTGTACAAGTCTATTAGCTACCGTATGTAAGCTAATTTTTGGTGTCTGCTACACGCAAAAGCGTACCTGCCATCTACAAGTGCTACCACAAACAGACCAAACAAAGCAAATACGAGGTGATTAAAGTGACTGCTAAATTTTCTACAGTAGGCGAATTAGTACTATCCAGTAGCGGTAAAACGGTAAAGATTTACCACTTCCAAGCAGGAAAACGAGTCCTAATCGGCCAAACAAACAGACAAACCCTACATGAACTAACAGAAAAAAGATGCTTAACAGCTCATATCTCAAAATATGAGAACGTAAGCAGCGGCGAAACCCCTTGACAAACAACAACACCAACACTAACATATTAGAATTAAAAGCCGCAGCTGAAGTATGGCACGAAGATGGCGCATCCATCATCCCCATACACATACAGGAAAATGCAGACCCCCAAACAGGATGCTACAACAAAGATTGCAGTTTTACCAACTGGGGTAAATGGATAAAACAACCCCAAACCAAAGAAGAATTCCAAAACCTAAACTGGACAAACAAAAACGGCTTTGCCATAATCTTAGGCTACCAAGACCCAAACGGTTACTACTTATTTGCCGTAGACTTTGACCCCAAATGCAGCCTTGTAAAACCAAAACCTGACAATGCGCAAACTTGTCAGGGCGATATTTTGCGCTATGAAGAAGAGGTTAAACAGTATAAGGTAAAACTTGCACAGCATAATGTGGCGGTAGAGAAAGGCAAACAACTATTAGCCGATCTGCCCCCATCAAGAGTTGAGCGCACAGTTAACGGCGGCTATCACATTTTATTTAAAAGCCGCCAGCCCGTAGCGACTGTAAAGTCAATTCATCATGCTTGCAAAGTAGAAATACTAACCGAAAAACAACTATGCATCATGGCACCCTCCTTTGGTTACCAACTTATTGACGGCAACGAAATCACAATAATTGAGGACTTCAACCAACTCTTTCAAAATCTATGCCAAAAACACGGCCTGCCTTCTGGCAACGAAAATTCATATGCCTCAAACCTGAAGAACATAGAAAAAAACACGCCCCCCACAGCACAACGACTACAACAACAGCAACAAGTAGCGTTATCTGATGAGAAAATACAGCAAATCGTAGAAACGTTTGTGCCTGCTTGGACACAAGGAAACAGACATAATTTAACCACTGCATTTTGTGGGTGGCTCATAAAACAAAACATTTCCAAAGAGTCAGCTCTCAAAATTATTGGAAGACTATGCTGTGCCACAGATACAAGCAATGACGATGCCTCTGATTTTCTAAAAAACGTACACTACCACTACGCAAACAGAGCAAACAAACCAGACTTGAAAGGCTGGACAGGACTACTACAAATCTACCAACAAGCCACAGGACAAGAAATGCCCCCTCAAACACAGCAAAAACTCTCCAAAGACCTAACAACAATAAACACCCCTCAAAAAGAAAAACTCGACAAATCCCAAGCAAGCGTCCAACTCTACAATTTAGCATTAAACAATGGCGTTAAACTGTTTCAGGATCAACACGGCATAGGATACGCCCAAGTACCCCTCCCAACAAGACAGACAAAAACAGACATACACAAAGAAGAACAGGAAATGGTGACGGTTCAGGGTTATGAGAATATTCGTCTGATTGATAGCAAGTTTGAAGATTATTTGATGCATTTATGCTACACCTCAACAGGCAATATTCCCTATAGAGATGCTGTTAAACAGGCCATTTCTGTGTTGAGTTATGAAGCAACTCGTAAGGAAAAAGTGAAATTATCTAACAGAGTGGCTTGGGATCCAAGTGGCGATGGCTCCATATGGGTGGATACTGCCGACCCGCAAAACAGAGCCTATCACATAACTAAAAACGGCTGGAAACTCATAACCCAAGTCCCCATACTCTTCCAACGCCACCAACACCAACAACCCCTACCAAACGCAACCCCAAATGGACAAATAGAAAAGTTGTTACCTTTCATAAATGTTGGAAGTCATCGAAGTAGCAAAACAAGCCAGCATCAACAACTGCTTCTAATCGTACAGACAGCAAGCTACCTTATCCCAGATATACCCCACCCAATAAATGCAATGTATGGATGTCGCGGAAGCCACAAAAGCAGCACACAAAAAATCCTAAAACGGCTAATTGACCCCTCTTCCGTAGAGACACAAAGCCCCCCAAACAACCCCAAAGATGCCCTACAAATCTTAGATCACCACTACATTCCCATATTTGACAACCTAAACAACCTACCCAGATGGCTAAGTGATACTTTTTGTCGTGCGGTTACAGGAGAAGGACAGGAAACACGCCAACTATACACCGACGATAAAGCCTTCATACGACAATTAAGTCGATGCATCATGCTAAACGGAGTTAATCTGCCAATAACTCAATCTGACCTGTTAAGCCGAACTATTATGCATCCTACTGAACCCACCTCTAAGCATATTGCTGAAGCAGAGTTAAACAAGGCTTTTGTAGAAATTCAGGGTGAGATACTGGGTGCTTTGTTTGATGTGATTGTTAGGGCTTTGCAACTGCAGGATAGTGTGTTGGTTCCTGAGACTGATTTTAGGTTGGCGGATTTTTTTAAGTGGGGGCATCTGATAGCGGAGGCGCTGGGGTTTGGTGGGGGCGAGTTTGTTGTTGCGATGGAGGAGAATTTGAAGAGCCAGCATGATGCGGATCAGGAAAACAACGTGGTAGTTGATGTTTTTCTTAAGGTCATTGGTGAGGATTTGGAGGTATCTTTTGC
>WREZ01000205.1 GCA_009779045.1 Candidatus Bathycorpusculum sp.
ACAAACAACATAAACAAACACACAAACAATTTTAACCTATCACAACAAACAACTGCGACTCACCCTTTCCATTTTTGACAATACAACTATTTAACATTTTTAAAATCATTAACTAACCAAAAATAACCTGTTACCAAAAAACAAGTTAGACTTAGGAACTGTAATAGAATAACTTGTACTATTTGGTTGGCTGATGCAGTTCATGTCACCATTAAAAACATCTTTTACAACCGTTAACGACCTATTTTGCTTCTAAAACATTACAAGTTACTTTCTTACAGATCCTTAACAACATCATTTCTTCCTCCTCTAATCCGCTATAACACTAAATTTCCGTAAGATATAACTTTACAAACTACTATGGTTCTCTGGAGTTCATTAACTGATGGACACACAGAATAACACCTCTAAAGCATTAAACGTAGATACAATACGCGTAATTGCAATAGTAGGCGTAATTCTAATCCATGCAAGCAGCGACCTAACCACTAATTTTGTGAGGTTCGGTTTTTCACGTTGGATGATGGTTGACATTTACCAAAGCTTTGGACTAATGGGTGTACCCTTATTTCTTATGCTATCCGGAGCATTACTACTTAACAACTCTAAAAAAGACGAAGACCCCATAGACTTTTTTAAAAAACGCTTTACCCGCATTGGTTTACCCTTCATATTTTGGAGCATTTTCTACTTTATCTGGATGTTTTACGCCGAAAACCAAACCCTCACACCAGGTTTCATTATTAATGGCGTTTTAGGAGGGTCTCATTTTATTTTGTGGTATCTTTACATGTTGGTGGGTCTTTATCTTGTAACGCCTATGTTGCGTGTTATGGTGGCTCATTTTACTGATAGACTTTTCAAGTATTTTTTGTGTCTTTGGTTTATAGGCACCACAATACCACCTCTAATAGTTTTGTTTAGTAATGGACAATATCATTTGTCTGTGAGCATCTTTATCCTTCCCTTGTATGTTGGTTATTTTGTAGCAGGGGCATATCTTGTTAATGTGAATATGCGACGTAGGGTTTTAGGCGCTCTTACCTTTTTAGGTTTCATTTTAACCGTTATCGCAACAGCTGTTATGGCTATATTTCAAATTGAAAACGGCGATATCTCTCTTTTCCAGTTATATTATAGTCCTTTTGTTATTTTGGCGTCTTTTTCTTTTTTTATGTTGTTGAATAGTTATGCTAAGCCTAAAGTTGTTGTTCAAACGCAAAAGCCTTCATGGAAACAACGATTAATACATACAATTAGCGAAAACACTCTGCCCCTTTACCTATTACATATGATAATAATTTCTTTAATCCAAAGAGGCTTCTTCTTTGGCCTTAGATTAAATGGAGACACTGTTAACTCTATTATTGGTATACCTTTAATGACTATTCTAACCTTAGGCGTTTGTTTACTTATTATTGTACCCCTTAAAAAAATACCTGGACTAAGACACCTCATTGGTTAACTAACAAAATTAACATCCTTTTTCAATATGACAACTGCAAAAGGATGTACGTTAATGTGTTTAAGGTCCTTGCTAAAAAACCACCGCAACACTAAATTTCCGTAAGATATAAACCCTACAAACTGTTATGGTTCTCTGGAGTTCCTATAGCTAATGGACACACAGAATGACATCTATAAAATAGTAAATGTAGATTTAATCTGTGTGATTATAGTAAGCATCTTTGCACTCTATGCCATGGGAGATTTCGTAGGTCAATTTATAAACCTACATTTTTCACACTGGATAGTGCTTAACATTTATCAAAGCTTTAGTCTAATGGGTGTACCTTTACTTCTTATGCTATCTGGCGCATTGTTACTTGCCCCCTCTAAAAAAGACGAAGACATAACTATTTTTTTAAAAAAATGCTTTACCCGCCTTAGTTTCCCATTAGTCTTTTGGACCATTGTTTATTTTATCTGGGCATTTTACATTGAAAATAACCCTTTTACACTTAGTTTCATTATTAGCAGTATTTTAGAAGGGCCTTACTTTGTTTTGTGGTATCTTTACATGTTGGTGGGTCTTTATCTTGTAACGCCTATGTTGCGTGTTATGGTGGCTCATTTTACTGATAGACTTTTCAAATGTTTTTTGTGTCTTTGGTTTATAGGCGCCACAATACCTTCTCTAATAGTTTTGTTTAGTAATGGACAATATCATTTGTCTGTTAACGTTTTTATCATGCCTTTTTATGTTGGCTATTTTGTGGCCGGTGTATATCTTGTTAATGTGAATGTGCGGCGTTGGGTTTTGGGTGTTCTTACCTTTTTAGGTTTTATTTTAACCGTTATTACAGCTATTGTTATGGCTATATTTTGTGCTGAAAATAGCGATGTCTCTTTTTACCAATGGTATTTTAGTCCTTTTGTTATTTTGGCGTCTTTTTCTTTTTTTATGTTGTTGAATAGTTATGCTAAGCCTAAAGTTGTTGTTCAAACGCAAAAGCCTTCATGGAAACAACGATTAATACATACAATAAGCAAGGTCCTTCAACGTTTTATGGGGATATAACTATTAAGTCAAGCTGCCAAGTGTTGGTTGTTTATTAAAAACTGTGATAGGTATTAACAAGAACATTTTTTATACTGGAGCCTGTTGTAGAGAGTTGGTTTGTTATGTTTTGCACAACATGTGAATAGTTTGTCTTAAACTGATTTTATAAAAGAGAGTTACTTATCCAAACAAAGGCAAAGCCACAGAGGTAAAGCAGAATAATTTTAAACAACACATATTAGTTGCCCGCTAGAAGAAAACCCGTATTGTCTCTGTTCATAACATCCTGGTTAATTTG
>WREZ01000206.1 GCA_009779045.1 Candidatus Bathycorpusculum sp.
CCATTGGTTGTCTTGCCATAGGGCTCGGCCGATTGCGACTAAATCCACTTTTTCTTCTTGTATTAATGCATTAGCATGTTCGGGTTCAGTGATGCCGCCTACGCCTATTACAGGTACTTTAACGTTTTGTTTAATGGCTGTTGCTTGGGAGATAAAGTAGCCTTTAACATGTTTGAATTGTTTAGGGTTGCTGCCGCACATGCCGCCTGAAACGTCTAAAATGTCTACGCCTGCTTCTACGAGTTTTTGGGCAAAAATAATAGCGTCCTCAATATGTGTACCATAGGGGGCTAGATCATCAGAGCCTAATCTGTAAAGTAATAATTTATCTGCACCTATTTGTTGACGTACCGCCATAGTAACCTCTAATGGAAAGCGCATGCGTTTCTGTAAATTGCCACCATATTCATCCTCACGTTTATTTAGTAAGGGAGAAAAAAACTGGTTAAGCAGATACCCATGTGCTCCATGGAGTTCAACCCCATCAAACCCCGCGGTTATAGCTCTTTTAGCTGCAGCTGCAAATTGCGCAGTTATTTTTTGGAGTTCACAAATTTCAAGCATACGAGTTTTCCCAGATGAACTAGGCCCTGCGGGTTGGTTACGGATGACTTTTTTGTTTGCCACGCCTCCTGCATGTGAAATTTGAACTACCGCAGGAACGTCTACATTGTGAAGTCCAATAGCAAGTTTTTCATACCCAGAAATTAAAGTGTCATCATAAATTCCAAGTTGTTTAGGGCCAATTTTACCCATTAAATCAATGTAGGCATGCTCTATGATAGGTAAACCTATGTGTGTAGAGCGTCGTATGTAAAAATTGATAAGTCTAGATGTTATAGAGCCATCAAAGTCGGCACGGCCACTTTGCATAGGAGGAAAAACTATACGATTCCTCAAAGTAAAACCTTTAACACGTAAGGGTTCAGATAGGTTAGGCAATACAAACTCCTATTAGTGTTTGTTATACAAAATATAAGAAGATACCACTCAAAAATCGCCATTCTCTTGAACCGTGTCCAACAGAAACTTGTAGATTAAACATACCATTAATGTTAAAAACAAAAAAAGTAGATAACTTTTTACGCTAAATGACGTTGTAAATGTAGTAATATTCTAAGCTGGTTACTAAACAATTATTTGTCTGCAATTATATGCCCATCGTAACGGCTTATTATACATACGTTGTTACCTGCATCGTCAGCTTTATTGTTGAAAATTTTACAACCAGACTCATTAAAAGCATCACCACTATAGTGCACACCTCCACCACGATATGTTGCAGTATTTTCAGAAATTACACCACCAGACAACTTAAAAACACCACCACCAGATACGCCACCACCAATTGATGCTTTGTTATTAGAAATTTCACCTCTAGTCATAGTAAAAGTGCCACCAGCGATTATACCTCCACCCTGACCACCGTAAAGACTTAAAACAGGACTATCAGCAGCTTGGTTATGAGAAATCACACCACCAGATAACTTAAAAACACCATGATTATATACACCACCACCAAAACCGCCCTGCATACCCTTAGCTGTGTTGTTAAAAATCTCTCCACTATACATACTAAAAGTACCAGCATTGTGTACGCCACCACCAAATTCAGATGTATTACCCGAAATCATGCCACCACCAAACAAACTAAAATCACCATCATTGAACACACCACCACCCCAAACAGCGGTGTTATCTAAAATTGTACCCCCAGACATTTCAAAAGACACCCCAGAATATACACCACCACCACGAAATCTAGCAGTATTGTTAGCAATCACACCACCAGACAAACTAAAGCCGTTAAGATTGTACACACCGCCACCATCAACACTAAGAACAGTAGAGGTATTATCCACAGTAACGGTATTATCTACAATCACACCACCAGACATACTAAAACTGCCCTTGTTGTACACACCGCCACCACCAGGCGCGCCAACTGTGTTACCAGAAATTACGCCATCAACCATGATAAGTTTTCCACCAGAATTAACAACTAACCCACTTCCATTAGAACCAACATTATGAGTTACAATAATACCCATAAGAATCAACATCCCACCTCTATCAACAAAAATAGTCTCCAAACCATTTGTACCAATTAGTTTGTAAAACCCAGTTGCCCGATTACTTACTAAAACAATATTTTTATTAGCAGAAATCTTTAGGGTCTCAGTAAGGTCAATATCTCTATTTAGAGCAACTATAACTTGCACATCAAATGGCGCATCGTCTATAGCTACTTTAAGCTCACTCTCAGTCTTAACATACACCTCTGCCTCCAAAAAAACGGTTTCACCAACAACAAACTCATCACCTAAAGAAGCATCATCAGTTATCAATAATTTATAAATAATAAATAACGAGGAGGACAGCATTACAAGTATTAAAAAGATAATCAATATTTTTTTGTAACGAACACCAAATTTGGTGCTATCACCTGTAGTCACGTAAATCCACCAAATAACTTACATATTGCTTATTAAAAAATGTGATGTAGCTGGTTAATTTGTGCTTTTGTCCCCAAAAATCAGTTTCCGGTGACACTTTCAGATTTTAAAGTTTACATGTTTACCTTCACACCATCAAACGTATGTGTTTAGCTCTCAGTGAAAATGGATCTTTATTACACTCATTTTTCAGGCCGATTTAAAAGTTTAAACCGATTTTACTCATCAAACACACTCACATACACACATTCATACACACATGCCTCAACATAAAGTCTGCCAAACAACGAGAGCTAAACACATAC
>WREZ01000207.1 GCA_009779045.1 Candidatus Bathycorpusculum sp.
TATTATCTCTTGTGTGCACAGTTAGTAATTTTTAGAATTTATCGATAGGATTAAATTTTCCAAAACTGCATACCACACTTAAGGTTTACTAGATGATAGCTGTCGTACTTGGGATTTCCATACTCGTGTTAGCAGTACTTTTAGATTTAATCATAGGAGATCCAGCACCTTGGAAACCATGGAAACGCATATACAATTTACACCCCATTGTATGGCTAGGGCAGCTAACAAAAAAATTAGAGCCACACTTCAAAACATGTAATGCCACTTTAGAAAAATTCAACGGCATAATCTTTGCCCTTATAATCATTGCCACAATAACCATTCCAACATATTTTGGGCTATATTACCTCTACAGTTTTCTAGGCGGTTTTTTTGGAGCAGCCGCATACCTAATTGTAGCGCTAGTAATCTTCAAATTCACATTATGTATAAAACTTGAAACCGACGGCGCAATAGCAGTAGCAAAAGCCCTTGAAACAAATGACCTTGATGAAGCAAAAAAATATGCACACTTTAGCCGCCGCGACTCAACAAACCTCACAGGCCCACAAGTCGGCTCAGCTGTCATAGAGTCAATGGTTGAAAACCTAACCGACTTCAAACTCTCACCCTTTATCTATTACGCATTTTTTGGCTTACCAGGAGCAGTAGCTTTTCGAGCCATAAACACTCTTGACGGTATGGTAGGCTTCAAAGACAAAGAACACATTAATACAGGCTGGTTTTCAGCAAACCTTGACAACATAGTCAACTATATACCCTCACGCTTTACAATGATACTTATGATTATTTCATCAGCCATTTTGGGATATGATTACAAGGCAGCTTGGCAAATTGCTAAACGAGATCATAAACGTGTACAAAGTCGAAATCACGGTTGGCAAATGGCTGCAATCGCAGGAGCACTACATATTCAATTAGAAAAACCTGGAAAATACACTGTTGGAGACCCCATAGAGGTAATTACACATGACAAAATTCTAAAATCTCTAAAAGTACGCGACTTATCCATAGTATTATGCATGCTTATTGTCATACCCATTATAGTTATAATTGGACTCTATTTACCATGCCTTTGGGGTTTACCTCTCTAACACCGTAGATAAAACAGTATAGCTCAAAGTTTAACGCAGATTTTCGAAAGCTTTAAACACCGTGCGCTCTGTATTTGCACATATTAGAGGAAGGAAGAACACATGGGGCTTCAAGTAACTCTTGTAAATCCACCTTATCGAACACGACCACATCAACATCCCCCCTTTCCACCGTTAGGTATAGGCTATTTGGCAGCAGTACTGGAAAAAAACAATTTCAAAGTTGAAGTCATAGACTGTCAAGCATCTAGATACACTTATGATGATTATAAGCGTGAAATAGCTAAACGTAAACCAGATATTATTGGCACAACAGCCCCTACAAGACTATATAATTCTGCTAAAGAAATTCTTAAAATCAGCAAAGAAATCCACCCTAAGGCAGTTACGATACTTGGAGGCGCACATGTAACGTTTTGGAACGAAAAAGCACTCCAAGAATGCCCAGAATTAGACGTTGTTGTGCGTAATGAGGGAGAGTATACGCTTTTGGAGCTTGCTCAACGGTTAGAGGCAGGTAAAGACATAAACGATGTAGCGGGAACAACACAAAGAAAAGAAGACGGTTTTCTTTTTAATGTTGATAGACCCTATATTGAAAATTTAGATGAGTTACCTTTCCCTGCAAGGCATCTATGGGATCTTGAGGCTATAAGAAAACAAGAAGACATGTTTTACCTAATTACAACACGCGGATGCACCGCCTGGTGTAACTTTTGTGCAGCAGTTCGCATGTTTGGGCGAAGGTACCGCATGCGCAGCATACAAAACGTTGTTGACGAATTAGAGTTTCTATACAAAACATACAATGCAGAAAACTTCACGTTCTGCGATGACGCCTTCACAGTAGACATGAAAAGAACCGAAGAATTATGCGAAGAAATTAACAAACGCAACCTAAAAATCAAATGGAACATGGGAACCCGCGTAGACAGAGTTAGCAAAGAACTCCTTCAAAAAATGAAAGAAGCCGGATGCGTCTCAATGTGGTGCGGCCTTGAATCAGGCACTCAAGAAGTACTAAACGACATGCATAAGGGCATTTCAACAGACCAAACAAGAAAAGCACTAAAATGGGTCAGAGAACTAGGCCTAAAACCAACCCCAAACGTGCTACTTGGCTATCCAGGCGAAACTATTGAATCCGCCTTAAAATCAATAAAATTCGCCGAAGAAGTAAGCCCAGACGAAATCGCATACTACAACATAGCCACACCATACCCTGGCACACCAATGTATGACGAAGTAATGAAAAACGGTTGGATACGAAACACAAACTTTGACGACTATGACGCAACACAACCCATATTTGAAACCCCACAACTTAGCATGCAAAACCTACAAGCACTTTATGATTACGCATTCAAAAGCTTCTACACCCGCCCAAGCTATGTACTACGCATGTGGCAAAAAGGCTTCAACACAGGCTACACAGCAACAAAAATGTACATCTGCTTTAAACGCAAAAAATCCACCATCAAAAAATAAAACAACAACAATAAAATACAACATATATCTAGTAACGGTAGTTACATGTATGGTTACCAAAGGTAAAGTTCCTCACAGACAAATCCTGTTATTAACCTCTTTGCTAATTGTAATGCTAACCTCTTCTTTGCTTGTATGTACATCTATAAATGGTGTTAATGGA
>WREZ01000208.1 GCA_009779045.1 Candidatus Bathycorpusculum sp.
TCGGTTTCGGTGTTCTTCTAGCATGTCAAGGACTTTGGCGAATCTTCCTTTTAGGGGGATGGTTCTTGTTCGTCCATGTTTTGCGGGTTTGTTTATGCTGATTGTTTTTCTTGCAAAGTCTATATCACTCCATTCAAGTCGTAGTGCTTCTATTGGTCTTGCAGCGGTGGCCATTAGTACGTAGCAGAAGACTTGCATTTGAAAACTCAGGGATACATAGAGTTGTTCCATGTGTTCGGTTAGTGGTAGTTTGTATTCAGGGGTTTTGTATTCGAAAAGCGGTATTTTTATGTCTTCCATGTGGAGGTATTTTTTAGCAAAGCTAATGTATGCTTTACAGATGCTATTTTTGTTACAGTTTGTTTTACTGCTTAATGTTGGATCGAAGGCTAATTTGGTTTTGAAGTCTTCTGGGTCAAAGAGGTTTATACCAAGTTTTGCAAGGTATTTGAGGCGGATAACGTATTTGCTTAGAGTTAATTCGTTGACAAAGCGTTCTTTTTGCATATAGTGGGCATAGTCGGCAATTACAAGATTGATGTTGCTATTGGGGGCGGATAGTTTTTGTTCATTCGAAACACAAGTTGTTGTTTGTTGTGTTTCGTTAACCAAATTTTTCACCGTATTCTCGGCGCTTATTCGGACATAATCATCATTGATGCTATCGTTTACATTTAAACTATATGCAGCAGCAATAGCGAAAACGTCCTCAGCTACAATTTTTGCCAATGTTAAATCGTACTGGTTACTGAACCTACGGCCACATGCACGACAGATGTATCTTTGGATTTTTATGTTAAAACTGCTATTAGACCAGCCGTTACAGTATGTTTTAGCAGCTCCACATTCAGGACAGGCAATCACCTCTGGCATAGTTACTGGTTTTTTAGGTATCACACGAAGCAAGTGGTTCTCTGAAATTGTAGAATCATCCTCATCTGACGGGTGTATGATAGTTACAGTAAAGTTGCTCTCTACTACTGAAAGGGGGTCGTCCAGTGTTGGTAAACTATTTGGATGAGAAAAGGGTGTTTGCATCATTGTTATCGTTTCAGGTTCCACTGTTAGAGCCTCTGTTTTTGTGGATTATTGTAGTGTCAGAGAATCGTTTAATCAAACGCTCACAGCATGATTTGCAAAATCGAAAAGCTTTGGGTTGATTGGGCACTGTTATACTGGTTTCAACAGCAAAATTTTGGCATCCATGACATGGCTCTGAGGGCAATATATGATTAACGACAATGGCTTTTTCAGTAGTTAGCACACATTTTGACATACTATGTTCTGGTGCTTCATTTTTTCTTACAGTGTCTAAACATGTGTAATCAGCGTCATCGTCGTCAGTCATGTCAGGCTTATGATTTGTTGTTGATGCTTTAGAATGATCTTCTTTTGAATAGATTGAAGGGGTGGTTATTCGCCAAAGATCAATCCCTCGCTCATTTTCAACATGATACCGCTCATAATTCCAACCCTTATACACAATCGTGTCCTTAGACTCATTGAGTTTTCTTATAAAATCCTGCGGTGTCTTAGGCCATTTCCTACTAGTATTAACCCCCATATTGACCGCTTTTTCAGTAGCTCTATCATACAGACATTTTGACGCAATCCGCCACGGCCTATCCTCAACTGCAAAAGAGACCTCCAAATCCTCACCAATGACCTTAAGAAAAACATCAACCACCACATTATTCTCCTGATCCGCATCGTGCTGACTCTTCAAATTCTCCTCCATCGCAACAACAAACTCGTCGCCCCCACCATACCCAAGCGCCTCCGAGAGCAAATACCCCCACTTAAAAAAATCCGCCAACCTAAAATCTGTCTCAGGAACCAACACACTATCCTGCAGTTGCAACGCTTTAACAATTACGTCAAATAAGCCTCCGAGTATTTCGCCCTGAATTTCTGTAAAGGCTTTGTTTAGTTCTGCTTCTGCAATATGTTTAGAGGTGGGTTCGGTAGGATGCATAATGGTTCTGCTTAGCAGGTCGGATTGGGTTATTGGGAGATTGACTCCGTTTAGCATTATGCATCGGCTTAGTTGACGTATAAACGCTTTATCGTCGGTGTATAGTTGGCGTGTTTCTTGTCCTTCTCCTGTAACAGCTCGACAAAACGTGTCGCTTAGCCATCTGGGTAGGGTGTTTAGGTTGTCAAATATGGGTATGTAGTGGTGGTCTAGGATTTGTAGGGCGTCTTTGGGGTTGTTTGGGGGGCTTTGGGTTTCTACGGAGGAGGGGTCTATTAAGCGTTTTAAAATTTTTTGAGTACTACTCTTATGGCTTCCGCGACAGCCATACATTGCGTTTATAGGGTGAGGTATGTCGGGAATAAGATAACTTATGGTTTGCACAATTAGGAGTAGTTGTTGGTGTTGGCTTGTTTTGTTATTTCGATGGTTTCCCACATTTATAAACGGCAACAATTTTTCTACAGTGCCATCTCTTATGGCTATGGGTAGAGCTTGTTGGTGTTGGTGTCGCTGAAAAAGTATGGGCACGTCAACTACCAGTTTCCAGCCGTTTTTGGTTATGTGATAGGCTCTGTTTTGTGAATCAGCAGTGTCTACCCATATGGAGCCATCGCCACTTGGATCCCATGCCACCCTATTAGATAAGCGTATTTTTTCTTTGCGGGTTGCATCATAACTCATTACCGCAATGGCCTGCTTAACGGCATCTCTATAAGGAATACTGCCCGTTGAAGTGTAGCATAAATGCATTAAA
>WREZ01000209.1 GCA_009779045.1 Candidatus Bathycorpusculum sp.
AACAAACAACCCAAAAACAACAAACAACCCCACCTCAACCCAACAACACACCTCCCACGCCAAACACACCCTAACCTTCTTTGTTTTCTTTTTGTCACCTTTTGTAGATACCTTTTTTGTTTTTTAACTTCTTTTGAGTATCCAATAGAATAAACGTAAACACTCTTCTTTTTTTTGGATTATAATCAGAGTTATTGTTAAGCAAGCAGGATACAATATGGTTTTAACTATTTTTCGTGTAAAAGACTGTTTGTTACGCATGATTGTTTCTTGGTTAGGTTTATACTTCTCTTAAACTTAATATCATAAGGAGACTAGTAGTTATGGATATCATTCAGCAGATGTTTGTTCTTTTGTTTGTTATTTTTGCATTGATGCTTATTTATTTAGTGTATAGGGCTAAAAAGAGGCCAAATATTTTTAATTACAGCTCTGTTGTTGCTTATGGTTTGCTTATTTTTGGCATTGGGCTTGGTATTTTAGGGCACCCAATTTTGGGTTTTCTTGTTATATGTTTATCTGCTTTTCTCTGCTTAATTTTTATTATAGCTCTACGTGAGGGGTTTGATAAGGAAATGTCTCATCAAATAAAGAAGGTTGATGTTTCTGAGCCTATACGGGTTAAAGATTTTTTTGTAGGTTGGAATCTGTTTCTTAAGCTTAAAAGAAAATATGGCACACGTAGGGCCCATGTACTAAATATTGCTTTCTTTCTGAGTTTTTTTGTGGTAATGTTTCCTTTGATGGTGTATTTGATGGAAAAGTGGATACTGGTAAATGATCTAAGTTTTAGAGAATTCTTTTTTGGAGGCTTTCTTTGGGTATATGTAATGATTGGTCCAATGATTATATATTCTTTTAGTTTGTATTTTCAGCAGCGGCGTGTTTTAAAAAATTTTGATCGTTTGTCTACGCCGGTAGGTGGTTGTGGTGGGGTTAGGTTTTGTAGGTGTTGTGGTGCGTCTGTTGTGTGTGATGCTGTGTTTTGTACGAATTGTGGTAGGTCGTTGCAGAATAGTGTTTAGAGTGTTTTTTCTGTTTTTAAGTTAGTTTGGTTGTTGTGTGGGGGTTGGGTTTTCTGGTTCTTTTTCTTGTTGCTCTTGTGGGGGTTGTTGGTAGGTTTTGTCTAGGTTTAGGTTGCCTCTGTCGCGTTTTAGTATTCGGACTTTTTCGGGGATTTTGTTTTTTTCCCAGTCGGTCCATGTGAGTTCTTTGAAGAGCCATTTTTTGCCTAGGTGGGCGGCGGTGATGGCGTGTTTGTATTTTTTGTCGGTTGGTATGAAGAGGTCTAGGAATTGGAAGAGTTTGTCGATTTGGGGTTTTGGGAAGTAGGCGTAGTATGTGGCGTTTTTTACTTCGAAGGCGTATGTGTGTTGGCCTTTTCGTGCTATGATGTCAGGTAAAGGGTTTAGGCTGGGGTTGCTTACGGGTACTCGAACGGCGTTGTAGCCTTTCTTTTTTAGTAGTTTTACTAGAGCCGCTTCGCTGTAGAAACCTCGTTTACGCCATCTTCGTAGTTTTATGCGATCAAAGTCTTTACTCATAACATCACCACAATACAACACTAAGTGGGGTTGCATAAAATGTTTGTTAACACGTCTGCAGCAACTGTGTTTGGGTGATGCTTTTGTATACAGCAGTTTTCTTACAACAACACGGTGCACCATGGTGATGAATACTGGTGATGTAACATACCTATACAACCAATACAACACAACTGTAATTTGTGTATATACAAACATATAAAATAATGCCGTATTTAGCCTACTAAATAGAAAACAATAACACCACTCCTTCAACAACAAAAAAAGAAGAAAACAACATAGCACACCAAACAACCAGACAACCAACAAAACATAACAAAAAAGACAACGCGTGGCAACAAAAAGCAAGTCTACACAAAAAATTACGCAACACCAAAAAAAGTGGCACAAATAAACCAACAACTGCCAAGACACGTCAAATTGAAAAAAACCATCACATACACGCAAATCATCAAAGTTTTCCATTTTTTTTCACCTAATGTTTTTTATTGTAAATTCTTCGAAGGGTTTTCGAACAACGGTCATTTTTCTTCGCATGGAGATTTTCGACGGTACTTTTAAGAGGCTCCGACATAGTCCATACATAGCCCCTAGGGACAGGCCTAATAGGTGCGAAATGGTGTTGTTTTTGTGTTTTAGCTGTTTTTTAGGGTTTTTTATTTTGTGTTTAGGCTAAAAAAACTGATAAAAATTCTCAATAGTGTGATTCGATGTTAAACAGGATCAAATATTGCGTCTATTTGGTAAATGGGCGAGAAATGTTATTATTTTGTTAAAATACGCCATACGCGTAACCGATAATTTTTGGGATGTGGTGTTAAGTAATGTTTTTGCTTGTTTTTTATAATTAATCGTTAAGACTAAAAACTTTGCGTTATTTTTTTGGCGGCTCTAATTTTTTGTTCAAGGCATCTTTAAAAGAAAATATTTCAAAACTCGCCGCAGACAGTATAGAGTAACTGTTACAGCTTATGTTTTTGGAGAGGGGCTTTGTTGATTTTTTGGTTTTTGCTGGTGACCTCTTTTTTACCATACAGCATAATTGGTATACAAAAGCATCAACAAAACACAGCTCTAAACGTAAAATGTTTTTGACGACCACTACTGGCACAACATTGCTATGTTGTTGTTTCAATTTTTTCTTTACAGGTTTTTTCTTTTTTGGATTTTTTTAT
>WREZ01000210.1 GCA_009779045.1 Candidatus Bathycorpusculum sp.
AGGGGTTGATTGAAAATAAAATTTACGGTTAAATCCAATGCAATGAAAGTGTATCCAATAAATATCCATACCTAAATTATCATCGTTATCAATAATTGTAAAGTTTATTTTCAAGCAGTTCCTTAGTTGTTTTGATTTATTAATGGCATTTTCTTTGCGGAATTGTTTGTTATGTTCAGCTAATTTTTGTTTCATTCAGAATTAAGTTAATATATTGTTCAGTTTCTTTTATCTATAAGAGGGAACATGTGTCATGAAGGCTTATGCTGGCAGGATTTTGCATGTTAATCTTTCTTCTGGTCAAAGTCGAACTGAAGAACTTGATGAAAAAACAGCAAAGCTATACCTTGGTGGTGTAGGTTTAGGTATAAACTTGCTTATGGAGCATTCAAAACCTGGTAAAGATGCTTTTGATCCTGATACTCCTTTGATTTACTGTACTGGACCTTTAAGTGGTACTTTGGGTCTGAATGGAAGTGGTTATGCGGTAGTTTCCAAGTCGCCTTCAACGGGGTGTGTGGGTGAGGGGCAGGTTCAGAGTTTTTTTGGTTCAGAGTTAAAGCGTGCAGGTTATGATGCTGTTGTAATTAAAGGTAAAGCGGATCGTTTGTCCTACCTGTGGATTGATGATGGTGTAATTCAAATTTGTGATGCGCAGCATCTTAAGGGTAATAGTGTTCAAGTAGTTGAACAAAATATTTGTGGTGAAATAGGTGATTTTTCTGTTCGTGTATCGGGTATTGGTGAGGCGGGTGAGAAACTTTGTCGGTTTGCCACAATTGTAAGTGATAAGTATCATACTGTTGGTCGTGCCGGTCTTGGTGCTGTAATGGGTTCTAAAAATCTTAAGGCTATAGCTGTGCGTGGTACTCATGATGTTAATGTTGATAGTCTTGAATCTTTTACGCTGTTTGTAAAAACCATTTATTCGCGTGTGAAGAATTTAGAGGCCAGCAAATACAACTCTTTGTTTTCTAAAAATTTGTTAGAGTTAAATGCGTTTTCAGCTATCGCTACAAGAAACTGGAATAATGCTTTTTTTGAGGGAGCTGAAAAAATTTGTGCTGACTATTTGTCTGGTCGTTATGTTAAACGGTTGGTTGGTTGTGCAACTTGTAGCCTGCCTTGTAATAGCCTTGCGGTGGTTTCTGATGGTTCTTTTAAGGAGGTAATGACCCAGTTTGATTCTGATGGTCTTTTAAGTTTGGGTCCTCTTTGTGGTGTTGATAGTTTTGATGCTATTGTTAACGCAGCTTGTTTGATTAACAATTATGGTCTGGATTGTATTTCTGTTGGGGCGGTGATTGCTTTTGCTATGGATCTTTATGAGCACGGTATACTTACCTCTGAGCAAACAGGTGGTGTTAATTTACAATTTGGAAATGCGGATGCATTGCTTGATCTAATTAATAAAATTGGTAGGCGCGATGGTTGGTTAGGTAATGTTCTTGCTGAGGGGGTGTTAAGAGCTGCAGAAACCATTGGTGGTGATGCTCTAAAATATGTGTGTCATGTTAAAGGTTTAGAGTTGCCTGCATATGATTTGAGGATCTTAAAGAATACGGCTTTAGGTTTTTCTGTAACATTTAGCGGGGATAGACATCTCCGTAATGGCGCCGAGCTATCTGATGTAAAAGATAAAATTGTCTACTCTACTATTGAGAGCGGTATGGGTGGTGAGCTTGTTGAAGTTAATCATCGTTATAATGTTTTAGACTCTTTACTTCTTTGCAAGTTGACCTCTGAGGTTTACACTTGGAAAGATTTAGCGGATTATTACCTATTTGCTACAGGTATCAAAATTTCTGAGGCAGAGTTACGGCAAATAGGTGAGCGTATAGAGAATCTTGCCCGGTTATTTAACATACTAGAAGGTAAGGGGACTCGACAGTATGATGATCTTCCTTATAAAATTAAGAATTGTCATCTGCCTGTTAAGGGTTCTAAAAAAGAAGGGGTCATCGTATCAGATGATGAGTTGCAGTTAGGTCTTGATGATTACTATGTTGCTTGCGGTTGGACCGCTGATGGAATTCCAACAGTAGATAGACTAAAACAGGTAGGCTTAGGCGTTCTTGCCTATATTTCTGAAAACGCCATAGCAACTGCTCGAGCGCAACAACCTGAGGAGGAAAACTAATGGTAAATCGGCGTCAAGATAGAAAATTTGTTGTTTCAGACCCTGAAAAATGTAACGGATGTCGCATCTGTGAATACGTCTGTAGCATGGTTAACGAAAAAACTTTTAACCCCTATAAATCCCGTATTCGAGTAATTAACATGAGCCCCTTAGCTAACATGGCTATCTCCTGCAGAAAATGTGAAGACCCCGTGTGTGTTGCATCCTGCCCAAAAAATGCGCTTTCACAAGAAGAAAACACGGGCATTATCCGTGTCAATGAACATGCCTGCACTGGATGCGGTTGGTGCATAGGAGCCTGTTCATTTGGCGCCCTAAATTTACATCCTGACAAAAAAATCGCATACACCTGCAACAGTTGCACTGATCTTGACAGTAACAACGAGCCTCAATGTGTACAATGGTGCACAGAGAACGCATTACAATATGTCACAGCAGAAACACTAGCCCAAAAAGCACGACAAAAAATCGTCACCCAACTCCTCGAAGTACACGAAACCAACAACAACAATAAAGAAGATAAAAAAACAGAAAGCAAGTAATTTTTTCTAAAA
Organism: Candidatus Bathycorpusculum sp.; assembly: GCA_009779045.1. Classification (GTDB taxonomy): domain Archaea; phylum Thermoproteota; class Bathyarchaeia; order Bathyarchaeales; family Bathycorpusculaceae; genus Bathycorpusculum; species Bathycorpusculum terrae. Next base: position 2,695 of record WREZ01000210.1, read on the forward strand.
ATAGTGTTTGATTAAT
>WREZ01000211.1 GCA_009779045.1 Candidatus Bathycorpusculum sp.
AAAAAAAACGATAAAAGAAAAACTATAAAATCAACTAATTTTTACTAACACCCACACGTTTTTTGTTATTAAGAATTCTTTTTGCCAATTTTACTACTTCATACCATAGCACCGAAACAGCACTTAAACCTAAAACAGTCAACATCTGCCACAAAGAAAGAGGCGCAAGTTTTAGAAAACCACTTAAAGGAGTATATAACATAGCAAATAAGCCTAACACTGTAAAAACATTTACAATCCATATCACTTTATCTTTAACTAAACGTTTAAACGAAAAAACAATACTATCTACATTAGAGCTGTTAACTTGAACTAAAAACAAGTTAGCAAACACTATAACCGCTACACCCATAGTTCGCGCTAAAGAAGCGTTAGCAGGATTTTGCAAAAACACAAAATAATAAAGACCAAAAGACGCTGCAAATATAGCTAAACCCTGTATGACACTTTTCGTTAACGTACCTACATCTAAAAGTTTTTCTTTTTGACTACGCGGCTTACGCTCCATTATATCTATTTCAGCAGGCTGACGCTCCAAAACAACAGAACAAGTAGGATCAATAACTAACTCTAACATAACAATATGCAAAGGAAGCAACATTAAACCTGCAGTATACACGCCTAACAGAGGAGCTAATAGAGCAGTTAAGGCAATAGGGATATGAATAGCAAAAACATACCCCACCGCTTTACGAATATTATCATAAATCCTACGCCCATCCTTTACGGTATCAACAATAGTAGAAAAATTATCATCCATAAGAACTAAATCAGCAGCCTCCCTAGACACCTCACTACCACGCTTCCCCCCCATGGCAATACCTATATCAGAATACTTTAACGCCGCAGCATCATTTACACCATCACCGGTCATAGCAACAATTTCGCCATTATCCTTAAACGCCTTAACAATACGCATCTTATGCTCAGGCAAAACCCTAGAAAAAATACTAACAACCTTAACCCTCTCACACAATTCACCATCAGACATTTCATCTAACAGGTCACCAGTTATTATATTATCATAATTTTCCATACCAATACTCTTTGCAATAGCAGCAGCAGTCACACCACTATCACCGGTAATCATAACAACACGTATACCCGCTCTACTACAAAGAGCTAAATCATGCTTAACAGACTCCCGGGGAGGATCAATAAGACCTATTAACCCACAAAAAGACAAAGAACAATCAACAAGACTCTTAGGTATATCAGACTGACTCTTCAAATACACAGAAGCAACAGCTATTACACGCATACCCTTACCACTTAAACTATAAATTTTATCCTCAACTAAAGAACGCTCACCATCAGATAACTTACTGCAAATAGCAAGAACACTCTCAGGAGACCCCTTAACAGCCACAACAAGATCACCCTCATGACGCCAAATATGACCCATCATTTTCAATTCAGGAGTAAAAGAATACTCACTAACCAGGTTACCACCAAAAAGATGAGACCTAGAAATACCAACACTCTCACAATAAGACAACATAGCCTTCTCCATAGGATCATAAGCATTAACCTCACACGCAAGACCCATAACCTCAGAAAGAGAAGCTGTATCACCGTTAACAGCCCAAACCTCTTGCACAGACATCTGATTCATAGTAATAGTCCCAGTCTTATCCACACACAAAACAGACACAGCACCCAAAGACTCAACAGCAGACAACACACGCACCAAAGAATTCTTCTTAGCCAACCGCCAAGCACCCATAGAAAGAAAAACAGTCAAAATAACAGGAAACTCTTCAGGTATCATAGACATAGCTATAGTAACACCAGAAAGAACACTACCAACAAACCTAACCTGAAAAAGAGCAGAAGGAATACTAAACCAAGTCACCACACTCACCAAAGCCACCAACACCGCCGCAACACCAGCACACAACTTTACAAGACCACCCGTCTGCCTCTGAAGAGAAGAAACCCCCTTAGACGCAGAAACCACATTAACACCAATTTTACCATACTCAGTAGCTAAACCAATTTTATCAACACAAACAACAGCAGACCCCTGAACAACAAGCGTACCAGCATAACAATAATCCTTACGCCAAAAACCAAAAGACCCAGACACACCACCAGAGGAAACCTTCCAAACACCCTCAACCTCACCAGTTAAAGAAGACTCATCAACACATAAATCATTACAACTAACTATAAAACCATCAGCAGGAACCTTCACACCCTCACAAAGCAACATAAAATCACCAGGAACAAGATCAACACTAGCAATCTGAACCTCCACACCACCACGAATAACCCTAACCATAGGAGCAGACAAATCCCTCAAAGCACTCAAAGTCCTATCAGTCTTCCAACCCTGAACAACCGAAACACACGCAATACCAACAACAGACAAAAGCATTATCACACCATCAAGCGGCTCACCCAAAACAAAATAAATAGCAGCAGCAACAAAAAGCAACAAAAACATCGGCTCACAAACAACACCAAAAACCTTCCGCACAAAACCCACCCTCTTCTGAGGAGAAAGCTCATTCTTACCATACTTCAACTGAAGAACCTTAACCTCACCAACAGTTAAACCTTCAACACCCAAACCAGAAAACACACAATCAGTTCTTTCCATCTACAACACAGATAAAAACCTAAAGCACATACCGACCGGTTTAAATTTTTCCCACAAAAACAACCAAAACCCAAAACACAAACAACAAACAAAAACAAAAA
>WREZ01000212.1 GCA_009779045.1 Candidatus Bathycorpusculum sp.
ACCGACATACGTTTTTCTTGTACAATCTAACAGAGATTGAGATGTTTTCAAGCCAATGTTTACGGCAGACTGGTACAAGGACTTGACTTGGTTATGTATTTGTTTAACAGATAAAGGGTCGGCTGTCAAAACATTCTGAACTTAGTTTACTGTTTTGTTAAGACTTCTATACGTGCGCGTAAAGCAAGATACTTTATCTACGTTGTTGCCACATCACGCACATTATGTAAGTTGCAGTCACTTTGTTCTGTACGCATCAGTTCATTTGTTAATTTTTTTGTGGCGGAAATTTGTTTTCTTTTCTTTCCCTTTGAATTAAAAGATATTTTTTCAGCTGATGTACTTGGTGGAAATTTTGTATTGATTAATAAAAGCGTTTTATTGTTTTCACACTTACAGTTGGCACATATCATTTTTTTCTTCGTCCTGCCGTTTCTTCGGGTGCTTTATTAAAACACTTTTCTTGTTTCAGAAGCTGAAAGAAACATTTCAGGCGACGTGCTCGATTTCAAAACATGGAGAAGCGAGCTGTCATTAAATTCATTTCCTGTGTGGCAAGGTGCAAAAGAAATCGTATGCCACCGTCAAAATGTGGGTGGCCCAATTTAAACGTGGTGATATTTCCAACTGTGTTGCGCCTCGTCCTGGATGACCCAAACTGTGACCACCCCGGGCTTTATTGACCAATTTGACAAGCTAAACTTGGAAGACCGCCTCATTTGGACTACGTCAAGAGCTGAGCAACTGGGAATCTTAGGTGAGCGGGTTGGTTCCATCATTCATGTACATTTGGACAGGCGGAAACTCTCCGCTAAGTGGGTCCAGAGTCGCCTGAATGCGGATCAAGAACGTCAACGTTGCCAGTCCTCTGAACAAAGTTTTGAATTTTTTCGAGGCGACGTAAATGATTTCCTGTTGCGATTGTTGACCATAAATGAAACCTGGTTATATCACAATGAACCGGAGACAATGCAGCGATCTGTGGAATGACGGCATAGCGACTCACCCCGTTCCAAATTATTCCGAGTGCAAAATACATTCGGAAATTTGTCGCTTCGATTTTTTTGTATCAAGACGGCAACTTCCTTATTGATTTTCTTCCAAAGATCCAACTTAATATTAGTTAGTATTACTTATTTCTGCTGGTGCAAATAAAGGGCACTTTGAAGGAAAAATTCGGCGGTAATTTCATCAAGATATTCTCGTTCTTTCACGACAATACCCCGTCTCACCGGACACGTGCAACCCAAAAGAAACTGGCGTAGCAGGGCTACCAATGTTCTGATCACACATCATATTCTCCGGATCTGTCCCCGTCGGAATGCCACCTGTTCCCAGGTCCGAAAAAAAACTAAAGTTCGCTTTCTTCGTCCGAAGTTTGAGGTCACTGGTGCCGCGGGTTTCTCGTTGAACAGAAAATTTCCTGAATTTTTTCGGTGTATTTCATGAGATAGAACATTGGGCTAAGAAGTGTATTGGCCTTCGTGTGGATTACGGTATATAAATCGTGAGCTTGTTCGATCTAGTTTGTTTCTTTCCCTGTGGGGCTAAATATTCTTCAGAACAAACACGAAATTGAATCAATTGATACAAATTGAGCTGTTTGTATGCAACGATAATTTGCGATTTTGTGAAAGATTAAATTGGCCATTTGTTAGCACTAATGTATCGGTGTATTCAATAAATGAATTCTTATGCCCCTTTACTACTAGAGCATAAAACATCACGCGCAACATCTTCCCTCATAATAACCTATCCATCAGCTGTACGTAATCCTTTGAGGATATTTGACTCATGAATATGGGACCAAAAGATATCCCGAAACGTCGGCGAGCGACTAAAAACAACGCATTTTAAAATTGCAAAAATAAAGACGAAGGGCTGAAATACACGCAAGCGTTATTCTGGGGTCACGCATTTTAAAAATTGTTGATCTGAAATTTGCGGGCCGTACTGAAGTATGAATTAGTGGGCGAATAAACGATTAGTAGGAACTAAGGATAGTTGAATAGATGGAAGGCAAATATGAAGGAGGGCTGTTTGATTTGATGGGTGGTTTTTTTACAAGATATCACAGATGTGATTGTGGTTGTAATATTTGGCGGATGGGTGCACAAAATGCAGGGTCAACTGCCGCAAACCTAAGCCGAAACATATATACAACATAAATGTTTCATGAGACGGAATGTCGAGTGACGTGTAGAGATCGGAACAAAAGTGCATTACACTCGGACATTGCCACAAAACACAGATTCCTTGAAATTGGCTTATCTTATTTCAAGTAATGATAATTTGTTTACCGTTACGAAGAGTTTAGTCATGTTCACAGTCTTGGCCAAATGTACAAATTACTTCTGGCCGAAATAGCTCTAGTTGTGTCCAGTCCTTAAGATGTTCTATTGCTTCTCTCAGTCGCTCTTCTTTCAGATGAAACTCACTCTTTACTCTCTCCAGAACCTCCTCACTCACAGGTTCTATAACTTCGAGCGAAATTTATAATGAGTTGACAACTGTACGCAGTATTCAGTACGATGTTATATACTGGACTGCTTGAAGAACTGGGCCTTACGATAGAATATGCAGTGGGTATTTTCAAGGACAAATAATTTAATTATGCAGCCAAAATTCGAGGTCGCTTTTACGTTGAAAATAAGACAGGAAGTATGTTCAAGAATTTTTAAT
>WREZ01000213.1 GCA_009779045.1 Candidatus Bathycorpusculum sp.
AAAAAAAACTAAAATATGGTATAAGAGCACTATTTGTTAAAATAGGTCTGGGGAGCTGAGATAATGACTCAGCTGAGAGGGCAACTTAATGGTTGTCGACCCAATGAACCTGAACCAGGTAATACTGGCGGAGGGAAACAAACAAATGAATAGCATAAACCAAATTAAATCTAAAAATAGTTATAGAAACCCCAAAATTTTAGCTGAAATAGCTATATTTACTGCGCTTTCTACTGTATTGAGTATATTTACGATTTGGCATATGCCACAGGGTGGCTCAGTTACGCTTGTTTCAATGTTGCCATTATTGTTGTTAGCACAGTATCGTGGACCAAAAATTGGAATTTTTGCAGGAGTTGTTTATGGTTTTGTTCAATTAGCAATTTTGCCAGAAGTGTTCTATCCAACACAGGTTCTACTGGATTATCCTTTAGCATTTGGCTGTATAGGCTTAGCGGGTTTCTTTAGAAACAAACCAATCATAGGAGCTATAGTTGCAGTTACTGGCAGATTTATTATGCATCTGATTTCTGGAGCTATCTTTTTTGCTGAATATGCCCCCATTGGAGTGAGTCCATGGATTTACTCGTCAATCTACAATGGTAGTTATCTATTTGTTGAACTTGTGTTAATTTGTTTTGGGTTAACTGTTCTGCAGAGTGGGCGTATATTAAAAACGCACATATGGAGGTAGATGTATATGGGAAAACTGGATAATCAACAATTACAAAAGCTTCTTAGTTACATCAAAGTTAACGATCAGATAATTGTACCACCTATGATTGGTTATGATGCGGGAGTTCATAGGTTAGGTGATCAATTGTTAGTTGTTTCAACAGATCCTTGTACGGGTGTTCCTTTGGAGTGGTTTGGTTGGTTTTTGATAAATTATGCGGCATCTGATCTTTCTCTTTTTGGTGCTAAACCTCAGTTTTGTACTATCAATTTGCTTGGGCCAAAATCGACTGATCCTGCGGTTTTTCAAGATATCATGAGACAGACTTGTGTTGCTGCTGATGAGCAAGATATAGCTATTGTTAGGGGGCACACTGGTATGTATGATAGCCTAAAAGACTTACTGGGAGTCTGTACCGTTTATGGAGCTGTTGATCCAATAAAGTTGGTAACACCAAAAAATGTTAAACCGGGTGATTTGATACTATGTACTAAGCCTATTGGTATTGAAACTTTGACTAATTTTGTGTTGACACATCCAAAAATGGCAATAGATATTTTTGGAGTACTGAAAGTTCAAGAGTTGGCAGGTATGGTGAAAATGCAGAGTTGTGTAAAGGAGGCACAGCAACTTGCTCATGTGGGTTGTGTTAATGCTATGCATGATGCAACTGAGGGGGGATTGGTAACTGCTCTTAATGAGTTATCGGAAGCGTCTAATGTTGGGATTAGAGTGAACTGGGAAAATATTCCGATTTCAAGAGAAGTTTTGTTGTTGAAAGAGCGTTTTTGTCTTAGTGATGAGCAGGTGTTGGCGTTATCGTCTACGGGTACAATTTTGGCTGCGGTTCCGTTATTGTTGAGGCAGAGGGTTGTTGAAGTTTTAGGGCAATTGGGGCTTTGTGCTTATTTTATTGGTGAGTTTACTAAGAGTAGGGATAGAGTTTTGTTAAAAGGTGGGCGGGAAGAGGTTTTTCCGTTGTTTGCGGAGGATGTTTATACGAGGTTGCTTGCGTTTAAGGAGTAATATTATTGTTTAAGTTCTTTTAGTACAAAGTTGACTATTTCTTCTGCGATGTTTACGTTAGTGACCGTTTGTAGGCCTTTCCAGCCTGGTTGGCTGTTAACGTCTACAATACGTGGTCCATTAGGACTTTCTAGAATGTCTATACCGGCGACTTTGCATCCGACTGCTTTGGCTGCTTTTATAGCTATGTCTTCGAGTTCTTTGTTGATTTTTTCAGGTGCGGGTCGTGCGCCTCGGCTGTAGTTGGTTTTCCAGCTAGTGGCTATGCGTCGCATTGAGGCTACAACTTTGTTATCTATGACAAAGGTGCGGATGTCTGAGAATCCGTGTTGTACGAATTCTTGCATGTATATGACCCCATGGTGGAAAGCTATTGCTTTGAAAATGGTGTCAGCTATGTCTATATCGTTTATACGCGTTACGCCTTGTCCGCGTGAGCCAAAAATTGGTTTAACCACAATGTCTCCGCCGAGTTCGTTAAAGGCAGCTATGGCCTCATTTACGCTCTCTGTAGCTAATGTACGAGGTACAGGAACGTTAGAATCTTCTAGTAGGGCTAAAATGTCGTATTTGTCGACACAGTGCTCTATTGCATTTGGTGGGTTAACCATGTATAGTCCTTTACGTTCTAGTTTGTAGAGCATGTCCATGCGAAAAACAAGTTCTTCAAGTGAACCGCGACCAATTGGACGAATTATCAAGGCGTCTAAGTCTTCAAGAATATTTGTGTTATTTATTTTAAAGCAGGGTTTGTATGCTAATCGTGCAACTATCTTTGGGAAAGTGAAGCATTCATAAGGTATGTTATGTCTGGTTAGGGCGTTTCGTATTTGAGTGCTACTCCATGCCTCAGGGTTTCGGGTCATTATGCCAAATTTCAAGTAGATCATAGTCCTGTGTCTGTGTTTGTTAGAATGCTATCCAATTGGTTCTTAAATGTTCTGGGAAAAGAAAA
>WREZ01000214.1 GCA_009779045.1 Candidatus Bathycorpusculum sp.
AATTATGAAGTTAAACAATTCGAAGCTGTTGGAAATTTAGGCAGTCTTGGACTTGGCTACTTTAATGATATAACTGTGCCAATTTACAGGGGTGGGTTTGAAATAATTTTTACCAGAAATAACGGTGATAATGTTATTTATCGTTGGAAAGTTCTAAAAGCAGATGGGACTGAAGACGCTTCAACTTTGCCTCCTGAAGGAAAAATTGTAATAAAAGAATTGTTTGACGAGAGTTACTACTTTCAATTAAAAAAAATGGCAGTGCATTCAACGGATGAAAGGAACAGGAAAAACTTTACATTTAGTTATTACAACTATCTATAGAAACGTAACTAACCCCATCTGGGCTTTTGTTGTTTTTCAAACAAACCGGTCTGGTAACCAACAAAAAAATAAAAACGAGTTTGATCACAGGGATGTTAAAAAATTATGGATGGAAATTGGAGGGATGCGCTACCCTGAAGGATCTTGGGATTTAGATTTTGACGAAAACCAGTATGTTTTAGCTTATGAAGCTTTCCAAGATTCCAAGAGAATTATATTCAAAACACACGCAATTCCTTATGTCGATAAGAAGGGGTTTAACACCATGTACCCAATATACAGTATTGATTTATCAGAACAACCTCAAAATATATCAAACGTAAAAAGTAATATTATGCTTCAAGTTGACTTTAACAAAACTGTTCCTGATCCTACAGGATCTGATGAAGGAACTATTTGCTATATTGTTATAGTTTCAAACTGCTTGCTTCGTTATGAACCAGACAAGAATAAAATTACACAAGTAAGTTAATTAAATTTTGTTTTTATGCAGCTTTCTCTATACAAACGTTCTGCGCCATGCCATCTACTGGTAAAATGATGAACTTCGACGCGAACCCCTCCTTTTGCATGCAACACTAAGACGCGCGTAGAGTGGTGACCTTCAAAAGATTACGGATAGCAGCTGCGCAGACCATCAGATTTCTAAGACGTGTTTGCGCATATAATATCGAGTTAAAGACAACGCTTTACATATTAAAATGGAGTGCCAAAAGTGCAATGTTAAAATTACACCGACCAATTGGTCGAGACATGTAAGGTCATTGAAACATCTGAAAAATAACCCTGAACAAACTATTCCACCGAAAAGACGGGAAAGACCTAAAACCAAATACGATCCTGATCCTGCTATTCCCAAACCCGATCGTAGAAGAAGCGATGTTACTCGCAAGGAACTGCGTTCACAGGCCAAAGACTATAACCTAAAAGTTTATACTAGATGGACCAAACAACAACTAATTTCTGTTTTAAGCAAAGTAAAGAAACAGTTCTTTAAGAAACAATACCTACAACAACTTAATAAACACCAGTTGGGTGATAAAGTTAATTTAAGAAAGAAAAAGGATGAAATTACCGAAGCAATCTTAAAAACACAAGATTCCACTTTTCGTGAAATTGCCGCCTCTGAACTGAACTTTCACACAGATCTAATAGAGCCTACAAAAGAAGAACGCAAACCCGCCGTAGGTTACTATATTCCAGGGCCTTTTATTGGTCGGTTTTTATCTTCTAGGGTATTTAGTTCGGTAGGTTAATATTCTAGGTCGTTATTACAGTAGGTTTTATTTTCTCGGATATTTAGTTCGTAGGTTACTATACTCTAAGGTAATTGTTTCGGTAGCATTTACCTTCTAAGATATTTAGTTCCGTAGGTTACTATATCGTAGGATTGTTATTTCGGTAGGTTACCAAGTTCCAGGATATTTTGTTCGGTAGGTTGCTGTCTTCTGGGATATTTATTCCGGTAAGTTACTTTTGCCACGATCTGCTGTTTGCGGCAAATTGCCGAAATGTCAGAACTCAACTCTGTTTGAAGGTTTACGAATAATATTAAAATTCAAGAAATAGTTTCCTCGAAAATATTAGTAGATTTCTATCGGAATGCAGGGCTTATAATTCTAAAGAACTTAATTTTCAACTTCACATAACAAAAGTAATTTATCTTTAGATATTTGCTTTGTTTTTCAAACAAACGTTTTGAATAATAGGAATTTCACTAAATGACTGAAATCATAATTGTGGATATAGATATTTTTTAAGTACTCTCAAGTTTCTATACGCAAGTGTTTCCAATTTAAGTACATTTCTTCAAGGCAATCCTGAACAAAGGTTTTCCAGCACCAAAGATCACAAAGACACGTAGCCTATGCACAAAACTATGTAACGTTCATGGGGAGGGGTGTAATAGTATTTATAGCATTTAATGTACCGGTAAATGTGTTATGATTGATATCTTCAGGTATGGGACGGTGTACATTGCTGCAATTGGGGGCGCTGTTCCTCATGGTCGCCAAAACAATGGGAGGAGAATTGTTGAAGGATGATGAATGCCCCCTAAACGGAATATCTGTACCAGAGTGCCCAATAAATGATCCAGAATTCTCCGTGTTCTTCCCACATCCGAGCGACTGCCATTGGTTCTTTCACTGCAGTAACGGTGTAGCCTATTGCAAGAAATGTCCTGCAGGCTTGGAGTGGAACACCGTATTAGATACATGTGATTATCCATATAATGCTGGATGCAGCGTCGGTGGTTCAACACCTCCGTCATCACCTGATGTAGGAACAACAACTTCAACGCCAGTTGTCACAATTGCT
>WREZ01000215.1 GCA_009779045.1 Candidatus Bathycorpusculum sp.
AAAATCCTCATTGCTTAATTTTAAGGCCTTTTCATACCTATCTAAACTACCCAACACAAATTAAATCCTCTTTACATAAAACAAACACACCAAACTATTTATAAATACCGAGGAGGTCTACTATTTAAAGCGTGAGATTTTGGTGGTAATAAGTGTGTAATTTAAAAATGTTCGTTGTTGTTGGTAGAGTTGGGTTAAATGGTTGTATTTTTCTTATTTTATAGTCAAATTAATTAAATCCTATTTTGGTTACAGTTTCGCAGTGATGTTAATGATTAAAGTTGGTATTAATGGGTTTGGAAGAATTGGCAGACTTTTGTATCGTGCTGCTCTTGAACGTAATGCTAGCATTGATTTTGTAGCTATTAATGATCTTGCTGACGCGAAAACTAATGCGAATCTTCTCAAATATGATTCTGTTCATGGAAGGTTTCCTGGAACAGTCGATGTAGATGGTAATGATTTAATTGTTAACAATAAGCGATTAACTGTTTTAGCTCAAAAAGATCCTGCGCAGCTTCCATGGAAAGATTTGAATGTGCATTTAGCTGTGGAGTCAACTGGTTTATTTACTAACCGTGAGGGTGCATCAAAACATCTTCAGGCAGGTGCTAAAAAAGTTCTCATATCTGCACCGGCCGAAAATCCTGATGCAACTTTTGTACTTGGTGTTAATGACGCTGATTATGATAACGAAAAACATAACATTTTAAGTAATGCCAGTTGTACAACTAACTGTTTAGCGCCTATTAGTAAAGTTCTTGCAGATAATTTTGGTCTTGAAAAAGCCCTTATGACCACTTGCCATAGTTACACAAATGATCAACGTATACAAGATCTAGTACACAAAGACCCTCGTAGAGCTCGTGCTGGAGCCTTTAATATTATTCCAACAAGCACTGGTGCTGCAAAAGCAATCGGTTTAGTGTTACCCGATTGTTCAGGAAAAATGAATGGTGTTTCTTTGCGTGTACCCACACCTGATGTAAGTATTGTTGATTTAACTGCCGTTTTAAGTAGAGATGTTACAAAAGAAGAGATAAATCAAGTTATGAAAGAGGCTGCTACTGGTTCGTTAAAAGGTATTTTGCAATATACTGAGGATCCTATTGTGTCTAGTGATGTTTTACATAGTGCTTACTCAGCAGTTTTTGATTCACAATTAACAATGGTGCTTGGTGAGAAAAGTAATTTTGTTAAAGTTTTTGCTTGGTATGATAATGAGTGGGGCTTTAGTAATCGTATGGTTGACTTAATTGAGCTTGTAGGTAAAAAAGCACTTTAACTTTTTACGTAAGCAATAAATAACGCCCTCTTTTCTTTACCCACAAATTGCATAGAGGGTGCCGTGGGCATGGTATACTTTAAGACTTTAGACGACTTTAACGTGAAAAGTAAAACTGTAATCGTACGTGTAGATTTTAACTCTGAAGTTGACTCTAAAACTAAACAAGTTACAAATGGTATACGTATATGTGCACATGCTCAATTTACTCTCAAAGAGTTAATGGAAAAAAGCGCGAAAACTGTTATTTTGTCTCATCAAGGACGTAAGGGTGACCCAGAATATACTGATCTCAAGCAGCATGCAGATATTTTGCGGCAACTTCTTCCTTGTCCTGTAAAATATGTTGATGATCTTTTTGGTGTAAAAGCTCAAAATGAAATTAAGCAACTTAGGGACGGAGAAATTCTTGTATTAGAGAATGTGCGTGGTTGGTCTGAGGAAACCAAAAAGGGCTCTCCCGAGCAACAATCTAAAACTGAGCTTGTTCAAAGTATAGCTCCTCTTGCAGATTTTTTTGTTAATGACGCTTTTTCTGTTGCCCATCGTGACAATGTTTCTGTGGTAGGGTTTACATCAGTTTTACCAAGTGCTGCGGGGCGTATTATGGAACGTGAAATTAAACAATTAAAAGCTTTGGAAAAATCTCACCGCCCCTGTGTCTATGTTTTAGGTGGAGCAAAAGCTGATGATAGCCTAGAAATCAGCAAATACATCCTAAACAATAACATAGCTGATTATCTTCTGTTAGGCGGCATAATTTCACAACTTTTCATGGCTGCTAAGGGCGTATCTTTAGGAAAAGGAACTATGGATTACCTAGCAAAAAAAGATCTTCTACACCTTATCCCTGGAATACAAGAATTGCTTTTGAAACATCCTGATAAAATAATCCTACCCGTTGATATTGCATTGAATGTTGATAACAAACGTGTCGAAGTTTCTATAACACAATTGCCTTCTGAATATCCAATTTTTGATATAGGCATAAAAACGGTTGAAAACTATGTAAACATCCTCTCTAAGGCGCAATCAATCGTTGTAAGTGGGCCTCTTGGTGTTTACGAAAACATAGACTTTTGTTATGGAACTAAAACAATCTTTGAAACAATTGCTAATAGTAATGTTCTAAGTCTTGCCGGCGGAGGAAACACCATAGCAGCGATTGATAAATATGGGTTAACCAACAAAATCCGCTTCATTAGCACTGCCGGAGGAGCCTTAGTAGAAGCTCTAATGGGAAAAAAACTTCCAGGTGTTATAGCATTAGAAACCGCAACACAAACAAAAAAACTTTAACCAACATTAAAACTTGGTAAAATCAACTGTAGCCATCAAATTGTTTAACATACA
>WREZ01000216.1 GCA_009779045.1 Candidatus Bathycorpusculum sp.
CTAAATTCTTTACATCCCACAATAACGCTTTACCAAATTACCCCAAAACGAACTATAGTATCATCATAAGGCGACATAACATTTGACACAGTACCCCAATAATGAATACCAACAGCAACATTTACTATAGCATCATATTGAGGCTCAACATAAATTAACCCCTTATCTACAGTATCAAAACAAACAAGCGCATGAGCACTATCCTTAAAATAAATATAAACAAAACCTATACGATAACCCTTAACCGCCGCATTTTTACATAAATCACTCGTATAATCATAACAATTATACGTATCTGCATTATACACACGCTCATTAGTTTTATCTGCTGCCAAAAACGCTACCATTTCAGCATATGTCGGATCACGAATAGTATAACCACTACCCGCCCCATCCTTTACACCCTCTACATACCCAACAGAATAACCCGTGGTATACCTATTATCATACTCAACACGCGCACAATGAAGAAAACAAACACTACTCAACAAAACAACAACAATCGCAACAACACTTAACTTCTTCAAACTAACCACAAAAAATAACCATTCAACATACATATATAACCCTTACTACAACAAACCCCCACACCACAACACACCAAAAACCACAAAAACAAAATTAAAATAAAGAATGAAAAGTTAACAATTTATTTTCTCTAACAACCACGCCATATTTTTACCTAAAGCCTTCATAATCTCTATACCCTCCACATCGTCCTCAACATCCCCCTTCCTTAAACCAACACCCACATTCCAATAAGATGACCCTGGAATAATCATTCCATTTATGAGAAAAAAATGATTAATAGCATCAAACGTGGGCATAGCACCCGTTCTACGTACCGCAACAATAGCCGCACCAACTTTACGCTTAAACAAATGACCATTAGACCTGCCAACATAACCGGCACGATCAATTAACGCTTTAAGCTCAGAGGTCATCATCGAAAAATACGTAGGCGAACCTAATATTATACCATCCGCCTCAAGCATCTTTTTAATATAAACATTAACATTATCATCAACAATTTTACACTCTCTATTCTGCAACTTTAAACAAGAGCCACAAGCCATACAACCATGAATTAACTGACCACCAAGCTGAACAAACTCTGTCTCTATACCCTCCTCTTGCAAAACTTTTAAAACATGATGAATTAAAATAGCAGTGTTTCCATTTTCTCGCGGACTTCCATTAAAAGCAACAACCTTCACATAATCACCAAATAACTGATAAAAAACTCAGCATAAAAGGATAACGCCCCTTCTATACAACTTGTAAAACTAAAAAATTAACAACTATTGCTATTGTTGTTATTCTATATTGACAATTTTTTTATAAGAGCCTTAATGTATTCTTTTTATTAGGAGACGTTTACTTGACTGTTTACTTTGTACCATGGGATGCTAACCAAAATTTACTTTTAGAAACTGAGCGCCTATATGAAAAAGCTAAAACTTTTAACAACATAGAAAAAGACGATTTAGTCGCCGTCAAACTACACGTTGGCGAACTGGGCAATCCAAATTATGTACAACCCTTCTTTGTACATCATATCATTCAAAAAATCAAAGACGCCGGCGGAAAACCCTTCCTAACAGACTCAAACACCTTATACCACGCACAACGACACAACGCGTATGACCACATACAAACAGCTATTATGAACGGCTTTAACATGGCCCCCTTCATAGTAGCAGACGGCCTAAAAAGCGAAAACAGCCACACCATAAAAACCCATGGCATACTAAAAGAAATACAAGTCTCAGGCGCCATAGCCCAAGCCGATGCTATGATAGTTATCACACACTGCAAAGGACATGACCTTAGCGGCTTTGGAGGAGCCATAAAAAACATAGCCATGGGATGCACCACACGCGAAGGAAAACTACAACAACACCGAACCGTCAACTTAGAAATCAACCAAACAAAATGCACAGGATGCACAACATGCAAAACCGCCTGCCCAAATAACCTGCCACAAATCATAAACAACAAAGCCCATATAACCTCACCCCTCTGCATGCGATGCCCCATATGCACCAGCGAATGCCCAACAAACGCCATACAATTCACAAACAAAGAAAACCTCTCAAAAGCCCTAGCATCCGCCACACTAGGAGTCCTTAAAACATTCAAACCCCAAAAAGTAACATACATAAACTTTGCCAAAGACATAACACAACACTGCGACTGCCTCCCAAACCCCGGAACACCCATAACAAACAACATAGGCATATTCGCCGCAAACTCCCCAGTCTCCATAGACGCCGCCTTCCTCAAAAAAATCAACTACCAACAACTCTTCAACAAACCCTCAAACGTAGACTGCATGACCCAAATCACCGAAGCCATAAACATAGGAATACCCGGAGAAACAAACCCCACAATACAACAAATATAACAAACCAATATCTTTTGGATTTATGGTGCATGGCGAACGGTTTGGTTGATAAAAATTAGTTTCAAAGGACTATTTTTAACTGAACTATGACATAGTCTGATGGGTATGTGTTTAGCTCTCGTTGTTTGGCAGACTTTATGTTGAGGCATGTGTGTATGAATGTGTGTATGTGAGTGTGTTTGATGAGTAAAATCGGTTTAAACTTTTAAATCGGCCTGAAAAATGA
>WREZ01000217.1 GCA_009779045.1 Candidatus Bathycorpusculum sp.
ATTTGTGTGAATTATACATATGTTTTATTTTGTGTAAAAAGAGTTTTTAAGCCTATTTTCAAAAAGCAGCCTCATTTTTCAAATATCTTCACCACCTATGTATAATTACTTCGGGAAATTAGGTAGCTACTTTGGCATGTTAAATTTTGTCTGTTTATGTGTAGTTTGTTTTTGGTTTTTGTTGTTTTGCAGTGTTTCTTCTTGTTGTGTGTAGTGGATGTTTTTTGTTTTTTGTTGTCGATATCTTTTATAATATCGAAAATGAAATGCGTTAAGTACATTGGAGGGGTATGATGAGTGCAAAATGGCGTAGAAGTATTAAAGATCGTAAGTGGCTAGACTTTGATGTTGATGATATTGATGAGTTTGTCAGCAGTAAGTCGAAATCTTTGCGTGCTACTGATACTATTAAGCCTATTAAGGGTGCTCGTGGTGGTAAAAGTTTTAGGGTTTCTAAAAGTTTTGGTAAACGTAAATTTGGTGACCCTAAACCTTTAATTGATATTTTTCAGGAGAGTAATTGGATAACTATAGTTGCAGAAATCGCAGGATTTAATAAGGAATCCTTCAAGATAAATGTGAAAGACCAGAAAATTACGCTGTCTGCAAAATCAAAAGAACGTCGGTATTATAAAAGTTTAAATTTACCGAAGGTAGTGATTCCCAGCGATATCCATACAACTTTCAAGAACGGCGTACTGGAAATTAAATTAAAGAAAGCAGAAATTCACAACAAACAATAAACAAGAAAAAGCTGATTAGAATATGCCTCATAAACTTAGAAAAATACGAAAAACAAGAGGTTCACGAACACAGGGTTACGGGAGAATCGGTCAACACCGCGATGCGGGTAGTAAAGGTAACCGAAAAGTTGGACGACATAAACACCTTTGGAGTAAAGTTGTTACTTCTGAACCTGATTATTTCGGAAACCATGGCTTTACTTCTCCACAAAGTCTCCATAAAAAAGAGAACACCCTAAACCTTCAAAAACTAACGGACCTCGCTGAAAACAATACAACTGTTAATTTAACTGAACTGGGTTACACTAAACTGTTAGGTACTGGAAGAATAACTAGAGCCTTAACTGTTACAGTGCCCATGTGTTCTACAGCGGCTGAAGAAAAAATCGTTCAAGCTGGCGGAAAAGTAATTACAGAATCTCAAGAGAACGGAGAGTAAATTTAACCTTGGCTGGAAAATTCCTTAGTTTATTCAAGCCAGTCGGCAGGATTTTGCTTGAAATAAAGAAACCAACACGTAAAGTTTCCTTTAACGAAAAAATTTTCTGGACAGCTCTTGTTTTAGTTCTCTTCTTAGTTATGGCACAGATTCCTCTCTACGGAATTGACGTAGATGCAAATTCTCAGTATACTCAGATGAACGTTATCTTTGCTTCCAATAAGGGAACCTTAATGGAGCTAGGTATCGGCCCTATCGTGACGGCTGGGTTAATTCTCCAATTGCTCGTTGGTTCCTCAATAATTAAGTGTGATATGTCTAATCCTGATGATCGTAGTCTATTTACTTCTGCAAGTAAAGTTTTCTCTATCGGATTAACTGCTGTTCAAGCAGGTACATACATCATCGGTGGTATGTATGGTAGTCTCTCTCCATTAGTGATGCTTGTTATATTCTTCCAGTTGATAATTACCGGTATATTTGTGATGCTTCTCGACGAATTACTTCAAAAAGGTTGGGGTCTAGGCAGTGGTATCAGTCTCTTTATCATGGCCGGTGTTGCCCAACATATATTATGGTCAATGTTCTCCCCCGTAGGCGGATACGGCTTATTCGTAGGTGGTTTATCAGCATTACTAGAAGGTAGTAAAACAACATTTGAATGGGTTGTAGGTACCGCTAATGGTATGCCATCTCTAATTGGTTTCATTGCGACTATTATCATATTCATAGTGATTATTTACGTACAAGGTATTCGCGTTGAACTGCCAATAACTTATGCAGGCTACAAAGGCTTCCGCAGCAGATATCCAATTAAACTATTATACGTCAGCAACTTACCTGTTATCTTCGCTGGCGCACTATTTGCCAACGTATTCTTCTTCACTCAACTACTGTGGAATCGATTCGGACAATCTAGTTCAACAATGTTCACTTGGTTTTTCCGAATCTTTGGTAACTATAAAGCAACAGCCGAAGGTGCAATTGAGTGTGTTGGTGGTCTAGCGCATTATGTATCTCCGCCATCTGGTATCATTAACGTTGCTCATGATCCTGTGCGCGCATTGGTGTATCTTGTAATTTTGTTGATTTTCTGTGCTGTCTTCTCTCTAACTTGGCTTGAAGTTGGTGGCTTAGGTCCAAGCAAAGTAGCCCAGCAACTCATGGATAGCGGTATGCAAATTCCAGGTTATAGACGCAGTGAAAGACCCATTGAGCAAATACTAAGGCGATACATTCCAGTAGTAACAGTGCTTGGTGGTATCATAGTTGGCTTAATAGCTGGCCTTGCCGATTTCCTAGGAGTTTTCGGTTCAGGTACAGGTATCTTGCTATCCGTTGGTATCATCTATCAATACTATGAACTGTTGATGCGCGAACGAGCTGCAGAAATGTTCCCCGCATTTAGAACAATACTGGGTGAATAACCAACTTAGGCTTATCAGCCC
>WREZ01000218.1 GCA_009779045.1 Candidatus Bathycorpusculum sp.
CGTTTTTTTGCTTCGATGATTATTTGGCGTTTTTCGTCTGATATGGGTCGCATATCAAAAAAGTAACCACTATCACCAATATAACATTTGCGTTAATATGAACTCATGTTGCTATATTGTGAGCATACATCGATGTAACAGTACACCCAAAAGGCGAAGTGACCAGTGTTCCGTTGGGGGTGTTAAATTGTTCTACAAGCTGATTTTGCAAATCTTCCTGGCTCATCGCTGTTTGGTTGCTTTGATTTGGATCTATTGAGGGAGGAAAGAATGCTGGCTTGCCACTCAAACCACTCACCATAAACCTCACCCCCGCTTACCCCATCTACCGGTAGATTTTGAGTCCAAACATAGCTATGATTATTGTTTGCTTCCCAAAGAAAACCCACAGAAAAATCCTTACTTGCAAAACCTTGACCATCAACACTCAAAACTATCTGACTGATTTTAGCCTCACCGTCTATACCTTGGGCTATGAATTGGGTGTTGGAGCTTTGATTAAGAAAACTAGCCACGGTAAGGTTTGGAGCGAGGGATTGCTGCATCTGACCTATTTGCGGAATTTTCTGGGCATACCCCTCCCAAACATAATCATCAATCACTGCCCACTGCCTAAGATTACGATCAGGCCCATTACCCTCATAACGCACAATTAGGGCAAAGGGTTTCTCATAACTGCTTGAACCATTCCCAGTTGGAACAGTATAGGTAAGAACTACGGTAAAATGCGGATCATACTCCACCACCACAACAGACAACGACGCCTCAGCCATCACATAACTCTCACTTCCAGAAACATCATCAGCAGTGGAACGATTGCCCCACACTTCAACAACAAAAAAATACACCCCCGCCGAAGCAGAGGACAAAACCTCAAAACCGCCCCCACCAACCCCCTCCACCCCAAAATTGTCACTAAACACGCTAAAGGCAGAGCGGTCGTAGTGGAGTTCTATCTTTTCAAAATCAACCTCACTTGTCAAATCTGTACTATAGGTTATCTCAAAACGATCACAGGGATAAAAGGTGCCATCCTCATTCACAGAAACATAACCATACTTATCCAACAAAGGCACAACACCCAAAAACACACCCCCACCACCAGCATTATTATCAGACTGCACATTTTGAGCCCCAAGACAAAACAAACTGGCAAACAACAAACCAACCACCAATAATAAACACAAACTTGGCTTACAACCCCGCAAACTCTTTTTGCCGTTTATTTTCTGAAAAGATCGCCTACAAAAATTATCCCACACCATCAGTCTCAAACTCCCACTCTTTCTAAGCTACAGCTATTCATATTACACCAAAAGAAGCCCACAAGAGTTTTTAAAAGACAAAAACGCAGCCAAAACTACACAATTACAAGTTCTGTGTTAAAAACAAGAAAAAGGAATGTTTTACAACAATAAAGAAAGACTTTTCGCTTCTACGTCAACTTTTATTGAAGCAAGCACACCAGGGTTTTTGCAGTAAAGAATGACACCTTGATTCCCAACTAGGTAGGTATCCTTTTTTTGTCTAAATCCAGTTTGACCATGTATGATTAATGCTCCATTTTCTTGTTGTAGTCGGGTTGCTATTTTTGAAAATTGTTCAGAATCAAGTTCTACTAATGTTCCCGCTGCTCTTACAGCAATTGCTGCTGCAGTGGTTGCTGCTGTGGCGCTCATACATATCACGTTTTCTAAGGCAATTTGTGTATTTAATGCTTATAGTTGTTTTGTTGGAGGTTGTGTTTTCTTTTAAAGTTAGGGAACGTTAATTGTTGATGCAGGATGGATTTAGTTAAAAGTGAGCATTGGGTTGAAGTTAGACCTCTTATAACGGTCAAGTTGGAGTCTTTGAATTTTGCGTCTGTTTTAGATACCCTGCATAATTTGGGTAGGCCGTTTAGGTTTTTTATTGTTGCCCCCAAAGATGGCGACTGTGGGGAGGATGAGCGGTCGCTTGTTAGGTTTTTCTTTGAATTTTTTGATGAACACACCCGTGCACAAATGTCAAATGTCATACGAACTCTGCTTGACGTGGAAGTTATAGGAGGAGTTGAGTTGCCAAGGCATCAATACCGTTTTTGTGCAGATTTAGAGCTATCAAAAGATTATGCGTTGCCGTTAGTGTTTAATGGCCAGCGACAAGAACTGGTGGTTAACCTTATTGACCGCTTAGTGGCTTCTGTTGCAGGGTTGGGGGTATGTGTTGAGGTTGTTGTGCAGGCAGACCCTAATGCGGCAGGGGGGATACAGAATTTTGTGCACAAAAAAACCACACCCAAATCAACCTCAGCTACAAGTTCGTTGGTTTTAGATCCTTTGGTTGATTTGTTAGGAGCGGGCATTGGAAAAGACCCAAAAAGTGAGTCCGCTAAGGGGCGATCTGGAGTGGTTAGGGTGGATTCTTGGAGCCGCGAGCTTGTACGTGGTGCGGAGTTAAAACTTGCAAGCAACCTATTTGTCTGCAAAATCCATATTTTTGGAGAGTCTTTACAAAGCATTCAAGCAACCAAAAAAGCATTGCCAGCAGCCCCCACCAACAGACTAAAAACCTTCAAAACAACCAAAAAACCCAAACAACACCCAACCCCAAC
>WREZ01000219.1 GCA_009779045.1 Candidatus Bathycorpusculum sp.
AAAGTTTCATAAAAACAGTTGTCTTTCTAAGAAGAAGTTTAAAGGTGGAGTGTTGATTGCTTTGGAGAAGGCTGAGAATAGGTGTCTTGTGCGTGTTAGAATTTTAATTGAGCATATTAATGCAAAGATTAAGGTGTTTAAAATTGTAGCTAATAGGTATCGTAATCGTAGGAGACGGTTTGGGTTACGAATGGCTTTGATTTGTGGAGTAATTAATTTTGAAAACAAAAACTAAATCCGAGGAGGTCTAGTTATTATTAAAAGAGCTCGTCTTTTTGTGCCAACATCTGGATCCACTATGGCAACATGTATTGTCCCTTTTGGAAAATATGGCACAGCGGAAGCTAACATAAATGCACCTGTTTGAATGTTAAACTTGTTTATTTCATGTGTAATATCAACTATAGTAGAGAGAGAGGATTTATGTTTAAAATTACTCCTTTTATCTGTGCAGCATATGAGTCAGCTAAACCAAAATCGCTCGTAAGGGTGATCAACTGTTTACCCTCCATGTACAACTGGAATAAAGACTACCTCATCACCGTCAGCAAGTAGAGTGTCAAGACCGTTTAGAACACTGATTTCACGATCATTGACAATAATCAATGAGTTAGTTTTTACAGCACCATCGAATTGTTGATTGATAATGTTTGTTTTTATCGCCGGTATCTCTATAATTATTTTTTGGATTAAGACTTTAACAGAAAAATCCTCTAAGCAATCTATTACCATTTTAGATTTACCTGCTATATGACGCAATGCGCCTACAAATTTTACATTTATAGCCATTAGTATCAATACTGCTTTCGTAAAGAGAGAAATTAAGGTTGTTATTTAAAAGAGGTATATAACTTTAAAACTTATTACTGATACTTTTCTTGTGTTAAAGTTTCAACAAATTCGGTTGCTACATTAACTAAAATACCAGCTTGTTTCATTATTGCATCACTGTTAATTTCTTCTACATGCGAGAGTACTTCTACGGTACTTTCAAGGTTGATTAAAAATCTAAGAATTGAGTCGTTAGTTTGAGGGTTTTTTATAACCTCTTCTCTTAGAAGGGTTTCAATAAAGGCAGGTTCACCCAGACTGTAATAAATGGCACTTCGAGCTTTTCGTATAGCTTCTAAAACAAGACCTGATGCCATATAGGGCATTTTTTGGGCTGCTTCCAGTTCAGCTTTTGCTTCACGGATATACCTAAAGGCCCAACCTTTCCTATATTGATCCATCATAAAATGTTCTTTTCCAACAGCACAGATGGTTTATTCTTCGTCTAGATCATCATCGTCTATATCTACTTCGATTTCTGATCCAGCCTCTGATAACGCTACAGTTCTTGTAATGTAACCTGCAATTTTGTTTCGGACACGTGTAGTTGTGTCTGTAATTAATGCATTAACTAGTTTTTTGTTTTCATCAAAGTTACTTGAGAACTTGTTTGGAAAGCGTATCATAAGTTCTTTGCCGGTTCTCTTTATCTGTTCAGTTTTTACTTTTCCCAGTGAAATTCCTCCGATTATCAACAGTTTATTGTTTCTTCGACGCTTATAAGCGTAGAAGTAACGTTTCAATAGAATAGAGGCTTAATTTAAAGTTACGCCTTAATATCAAAATTTAAGTAAAGAAAAAAACGATTTTAAACTGTGTTTGATAACTTAACGCTGAAAAAATCTTCAAAGTTTTTAGCAACTTGTTCAGCAACTTCACAAAAAGGCACATTTTTGATTTCGGCAATCGCTTGCAATACATCCTTAACGTATGAGGGTTTAGTTAGTTGTCCATTGAAGGGTTTTTTTCGGTAAAGTACCGGACCATCAGTTTCAGGTAAGAGATTAGTTAGCGGAGTCTGCTGTACAACTTCACGAATACCATTAGAGTAGACAACGGGTGGACCTTCAGTGATAAAATAACCCAAGTCTATTGCTTTACTTAATGTTTCCATAGGGTGACTAAACCAATGAAGCACCACACGTTTCACATTATATGACTGGAGCATATCTACAATTTTATCTGTTGTACCCCGTGAATGAATAATAACGGGTAACCCAAGTTGTTCGGCAAGATGGAGCATTTTGTCAAAAACAAACATTTGCTGCTCCCAAATAGTTTCATACTTGTAGTCTAAACCGATCTCACCTATGGCCATAAGACGTTTTTTTTGACTTTGTTGCAAAATGAAATCTATTGTCTCTTGCAGTTCATTTTGTTTTAGAAAATTAACATTCCAAGGATGTATACCAAGCACGGGATAAATTAGATCAGGATACTGCTCAGCCAACTTAATATCATTTTGACATGATTTCAAATCTACAGAATTAGTAACTAACGCCGATACCCCAGCAGCTTTAGCATCAGCTATTATTTCATCTAAATACCCACTATATTCTGGATCGGAAAGATGAATATGCGCGTCTACTAACTGCATCTTGGTCAGTGTCTAATATTATACACCATTTTTAAAACTTCCTTATCATCTAGTAACTCTAAGGCATAGACACACTTTAAAGAAAAAACACATAATAAAGGTTAAATATTGTTATAAATAGAAAAAGAAGCTTAGAGATGTCATTATGACTGAAATAG
>WREZ01000220.1 GCA_009779045.1 Candidatus Bathycorpusculum sp.
ACCATCTGTGCCCACCTGCCCACGCTTAGGATGCACCGTGACATACGTAGCTGTCTCACTAGACGCAGTATGTAACCACTGTTTATCTCCATCAACATAGGCACCTGTTTCATCAAAATGCAAAACATCCGTCTCTTGGAGTCTAAGGGGGATTTCCTTTAGAAGGGGTTGTGCTTTTTCTGCAAACTCACAGACATGGTTAACTATGGTGCCTGTGGATATGGGTATGTCAAAGATGTCGTTTAGGATTTTTTGGGTTTTATCATAGCTTACCATGGCGTATTGGGTGAGTAGGGTGGAGATTGCTTTTACGCCTTGTCCGTATTGGATTGTGGAGGTTAGGTCTTGGGGGTAGGGTTTTGTGTTTTGGGTTTGGCAGTTGGGGCAGGTTGTGGTTATTTGGTTGTGTTGGGTGAGTTGTGTTTGGATGTTTATGTTGATTTTGTATCGGATGTTGGTTGTGGTGCCGTTTATTTTGGTGAGGTTTGTTTGGCAGTGTTTGCATTGTTTTGGTTTGTGTTGTATTGTTTGGTCGGGTTGGCGTTGTATTTTTAGTCCGTGTCCTTTGTGTCCTTTTTGTCCACCTGGTTTTTTGTCTGTTTTTTGGCGTGTTTGTTTTGGTTTTTTCCAGATGTCAGTTGAGGGGGGTTTGGAGCTGTTTTGGCTGTTTTGGTTTAGGCGGGTTTCAAGGTCGGCTATTTTTGTTTGAAAATGGTTATGCATGGTTAGGATTAGCTCGATTAGTTCTTCTTTGTTGAGTTTTTCTAAATCTGATCTTTGCATAACACTTACGTGCTCTATCACAGCGTTTGAGCTATGTAAACAATGTGGACATCAAAAACTCAAAAACGCTACGACTGAATAGTCAATGCTGTCAACCTAGATTTGTTTGCTGATTAAAGGCAAACGGTATTACATTTTATTTTTTGAAAAACGTGCAATTTCAAAAAATTCATTAACACTAAATGAAACTAAATAAACATAAGAACCAAAATGATCAACATAGTAGAGCAAAGAGTAACAAACGTATTATCAAATTTAAAAAACCGACAATACCAACAAAAATTCCTAACAAAAAACACAGCATTCTCACGACCAACAAAACAAAAAATGAGCTTCGAAGAAATGACCCTATTCTTCCTAATGAACACAGGAAAATCATTATCCATCGAACTACTCAACTTTTTCAACCAACTACCAAACACACGACAAACAATAACAAAACAAGCCTTCTCAAAACAACGCCAACACCTAAACAGCGAACTATTCGAAGACCTAAACAAAAAATACATACAAACAATATACACCGACCGCCAAACACTATTTCACGGACGCCTACTAATAGCAGTAGACGGATCCACAGCAGAAATACCCAACGTAGACGAACTAATCAAACACTACGGCGCCGCCAAAGCCTCAAGCACTTCTGCACAAAACGCACGCGCAGGACTATACGGATTTTACGACCCCTTAAACCATTTACTACTACATCTATCCGTAGAAAAATATCAAAAAAATGAAACCAAAGTGTTTCTTGAAAATTTATCAGTCATCAAAGAGCACTGGGGCAATAAGCCATTGTGTTTCATATTTGATCGAGGCTACATAAGTTTAGAGTTATTGTTTGAGTTGGAACGTCAAGGGGTAGACTATTTATTTCGGGTGTCTTCGAGTTGTTATAAGGCGGAGCTTTTAGGGGCAAGTTCGAATGATGAGGAAATAGAGCTTTTGGTGACTAAAGCTCGTTTGAAAAATGTTGTTGATGAAGAGTTGCAGAGGGAGTATTTGGCGCGGGGGACAAAGAGGGAGCGTTTGGTAAAGGTTGAATTAGAGTCAGGTGAGGTGGAGTATTTGATTACAAATATTTCTGATAGTGAGGTTTCTTATGGTGAGATGCGGGCGTTTTATTATCAGCGTTGGGAGATTGAGCGGGTGTTTAATTTGTTGAAGAATCGTTTGCATGTGGAGGATATTTGTGCGCGGACTGTTGTGGGGGTGGAGCAGGAGGTTTTGGCGTCGGTGTTTTTGGGGAATATTATTGAGGATATTGTGGTTGATGTGAATAAGGGGCTTGCTCAGAAGGAGAGGAATAAGTATGAGTATTTTGTGAATGTGAATTTGTTGTGTGGGTGTGTTAAGAATTATTTTTTGTTGATTTATGGTGTTGATGGGTTGGATGAGGTGGTGCGGTTGTTTCATTATAGGCGTTTGGTTGTTTTTTTGAGGCGGACTGTTGTTGCTAGGTGTGTTGGTCGTAGGAATTCTCGTGTTGTGAGGGTTAGTAGGAATAAGTATAAGACTAATTTTAGGAATAGTTTTTGATTGGTTTTTTGTGTTTGTAATGTGGAAGTAAGTGTACATGTTTTTTTGAGTGGGTTACGGTAGTGGGTAGGTATGTGTTTTGTGTGTTTTTTGATTGTGTTTTAGTTGGGTTGGTGTTGATCTGTTTTTGGTGGAGCGGGGTTTTTGATGTTTGTTCATCTGTGTTTAATTTTGGTTTTGTGTTGTTGACTGGATTTTTTTATTTCAATGGTTTCTTTTACAAGCGTTTAGTGTTGTGGTGGTTGTTAGGTTGACAGCATTG
>WREZ01000221.1 GCA_009779045.1 Candidatus Bathycorpusculum sp.
ACTACTCTATTATCATATTTGTCTTGAAATGCTGTCCAAGGATTAATGTAAATTACTCTGTCCCACTGCTCAGGTGGGATGTGTGAGAGAACAAGTTGTGAGAGGTCGCTGTGGGTATCTAGTATCATAAAGCCTTCATTGTAGGTGATATGTTGTTTTATCTGAGATAATAGAAAACGTGTTTTGCCAGATCTAGGAAGTCCCGTAACTAACGTGTGACATTTGTCTGTCTCATAAACTCCCCTCTTTAATTTATGACCAACACTGGGATCAACTTCTACATCTACACCCAACACGTGCAACCTACCTTGATCATTTGATGGCGCGTTTGAATTTTTATTATTGCTCATGTCTAACCCTCTATAGTTCTGTGACAGTGTATATTTTGTGAATTTAAAAAGCAGAAACAATGTTTTTGGTAAGTGAAAACAAGAAACAAGATATAGGGTGTTAAAATCGGAATAAATAACCGTTGTCGTAGAGTGTGAGCTTTTGTATGTACTAATTTTACGTTTTTCCAATTTGTGCGACATTGTGGCACGAATTGAGTTTGGTCACACTATATGTCTTTTAATGTAAATTGCGGTAGTTCACGTTGTGTGTTTATGCTTAAGAGTTTGTAGCGTTAGTGTGGAGCATTTGGAAGTGGGGGCTGCACTTAAAATATTCACATCAACTAACAGAACGTTGGTTGTAGCAAGCTGTTGAACATATATTTCGTTAAACTTATGTGCGATATTGTTATTTATACTATAATATCACAAAAATGTGATATTGTGGTATAAATGAGAAAATCCAATTTATTGCTCAGAAAACTCGCAATCGACAAAAAAGAATACACCACAGCAGAAGAACTCAAAAAATACTGCAAAACAATAAACCTAAACTACGAAACAGCCATAAGGCACCTCCTCTTCCGCGGTCACGCTATTAGAATTTTCAAAGGTATATTCTACATAAAAGCACCCGAAGAAACAAAATTCCACACACAAAAATACAACCACCTAGAACTCACAGCCAAAGGCCTAGAGTTAAAAGGCGTAAAAAACTGGTACTTCGGACTACACACCGCCCTAAAACTAAACAACCTAACACACGAATACTTTACCATAGACGATGTAGTCAATGATAAACTGTTGCGATCAAACCCTATTAAAATCGCAGGGTACAAATTCAAATTCACCAAACTCACCCCAAAACTTTTAGACTTTGGCATAATCAAAAACAACAACTACCAGTATTCTGATCCAGAGAAAACAATCCTTGACTTCATATACACTTGGCGATATAATGGTGTGCCAAAAGAGCGGATAGTTATGGATATTTCAGACTGGGCAAAGAATATATCAAAAGAAAAAATTAAAACTTATGCGGTTAACTATCCAAAAACTGTTCGAGAAATCGTTGACATGATGCTGGTGAGTAGTGGATGAGAAGGGACTTTATTGATGAAGTAGCTCGTACTCAAAATATTGTAAGAGTGGATATTGTTGAGAAAGATTTACTGCTTCATCAGGTGCTCTTTGATTTGTCGGAAAACAAGTTTTTCCATGACAACTTTGTCCTACATTAACAAGGGTATTTTTTTGGAATGATGTTTTTCTTTGATTGTAGGCAAGTATTTATAACTGTAATTTGAGGATATTTGTGTATTCAGAAGGTAAAGTGAGTATCATGGCAAAACCATATCCGATTCCAGTTTTGGATGGCGCAACTTTTGAAGAGTTTGAACGCCAAATAAAGGAAGATCCTACGCCATTACAGAGTAAAATGATGGAACAAGGAATTGCCATTTATAATAAAATTGAACAAAAACGGTAATTTACGTATTTTCAAGGTTTACGTGTATGGATGGACATTGGCATAGGAAGATACTTGATGCTAAGTCAGATTTAACAGGTTTTGACTGCTCTAATGATGATGTGCTTGGATTAAACAAGTTTATCCATGATGAAGCGTTAGATTATCAAAGGGAAGGGGCAGGTGTAACTCACCTTTTTTATAGAGATGACAAACTGGTAGGTTATATAACGCTGGCTATGTGTGCTATTAAAAAGGATAAAACGGATATAGACGAAGGGTATGATGATGAGAAAGTTAATTATCCTGCGCTTTGGCTTGGGCGTTTAGCGGTTGATAATCAAGAAAGGGGAAAGGGTGTTGGTTCGGCTTTGCTGAAGTATTGTATTGGTTTTGCTGGGAAAAAAGCTATAGAGGAATTGGGTTGTCGTTGTATAGTTTTAGTTACTAAAGGAAAGAAACGTATAGATTTTTATGAGGAACGTGGTTTTAAAATACTTGATCTTAAATTGAAGGGTAACAAAAAGATGATGTATCATAAATTAGATTTAGAAAAAGCCCGACACCAATTTGAAACAGAATAAGTAAGCATCATAAAGAAGTTGTTATTGCAGTACTGTGATAGCAAACACTTATTTTCAGTTTAATGATGTGGAAACAAGTTTTAGATGATGGCGATATTCACATAATTTAGATTTAAAACTGGTTAGTTTATTATACCAATAAACGAGTCAAAATTTGCGTTATGCACCTATTTTAATTCTAA
>WREZ01000222.1 GCA_009779045.1 Candidatus Bathycorpusculum sp.
GATATGTTACTGCTTCAGATCCAAGGAAAGTGTCAAATTCTGCATATTTGCCTTTCACTATTTCAATTTCCACATGTACATGAATAGGAACACGATTGTTCTCTAAATCTTCTCTAACATGTCGATATTTAAGTTTTGAAAGAGTCTCTACTCTGAATCCCCCTAAAGCTAACAAGGCAATTATGGCTTTTTCACGTATGTCTGCAGCGTCTAAAACTTTAGTAAGTTCTTCATGAGTTGGCGCACGGTCTTTATAGGTTATTCGTCTACTTAATTTTTCAGCTATCTCTATTTTTACCCCATTACAATGATAGAAAGCTTTTGCAGCTTTAACACGATTAACAATCACCCCAGGAGTTAATCCTTGATCTTGCAGTTCCGCTAAATAATCACTTAAAAAGCCTACATGATTCTGCAGTCTTACTTGATCCACAATATTTCCATCTGCTTTTAAATCCTTAATCAGCATATCAGGAGTGTAACCGATCCAGCTTGTGTATTGTTGTAATTGTTGAATGTAGGTGTAGCATGAGTGTGTACTGCCAGAACAGTTACGCAGGAAATGACGAGCCATTTTTAGTACACTTTGGTTGTCAAAGGCGTAATGTAGTAGTATGGGTCTTTCACAGAGTAACGCATTGAAAATGTATGCAATTAGGCCTATTTCTTTGGCTGCAAGCACTTTTTCTAGGTTAAGTGTTATTGGCTGTTTTAATTTGTTATTGTTAAGACCGACTTTAAGGGTTATTTGATTGTTTTCAATGTGCATCTGAAAGGGTAATAGTGTTTCTAGGTCTTTTTGGGAGAGTTGTTGTTTGCGGCTTAGTGGCTGAGATATAGCTTCAGTCATAAAGTTGTCTTCTCCAGAATTATTGTTTGGAGACGCCGAATTTTTCGCTGTTTCTAATGCGCTTATTCGGTTAGTATGAAAGCTGCTTGAGTCATATTTAAAACTCGTTGAGGGGTCATTCAAGTTTTTTCATCTCCAAAATAGCTGATTTTAGCAGAACAAGACCTGACGCTTTTGGGTCTCCGCCTTTCAATGTTGGTGGTTCAACATCTCGATCATAAGATACAGTTATGTACTGTTCACCTTCATAGACAAGCCAACCAACAGTTTCTCTTGTTTGAGGTGACATCACTAAAGCCGATGCTCTGCTATAAGATACATGATCAAGGTAACGAACAACAACAATGTCTTTGAAAACACTACAGGTAATTGTTACGTTTTCCATATCTATCTCGCCTCCTCGGTTTCTACGTTGTCAATTTCATAGTCTGTATGCTCTAACCAACCAGTGCATTCACAAGCCCACGCACTATCAGCATCCATCGCCTCTGGATCACTTCCTGCAGCAAGCGAAGGATGTTGACAATTAACAGTATGGAACCAAACACAATCCCCACAAACATGAAAAGATAAAAGTTGTGATAGTTGAACCACAGATTTAGTGGGCTTTACAATTTTAACACTATTACCGTCTATATTTGGGGTTTCGTTGAGACGGATTTTTTGTTCTTTACAAAATGAGTCAAGGGGTGGGGGTTCTTTTTTGGCTCCGTTAAACCCGTTAACTCCGTTAAACTCAGGTAGTTTTGTAAAGCCTTCTGTGACTTTGTAGGCTTCGATAAGCTTAGGTGTAGGGTAGTAACCTCGTTTGGATGTAAGTAGTCCTTCGGTTTTTAGAATTGCAATTAGAGGTCTTATTTGGTTGTTATCTGTTAGGTCAAATTTTGTTTTCAACTCATCGCTTGTGGTGCGACTTTGAGTAACAATAAAACATAGAAGGTTTGTCAAATTTTCTATGTGATTTTTAGCAAGTTGCACTTGAACACTTCGAATTATAATAGTTACGTCTTCAGCGGATAGTTTTTCAAATTTATATTCTTGTGCCAAAATACCTAGTCCAGCATTAGTGTATTCTTCTGTTAAAAAATCAACAACAATTTGAACATGCTCATCAGTAACGGTAACAATAGAGTAGTCTTCGTTTGTTGACAGGGTACAGTAAGCAAGCGCGACACTTAAACGAGCGATTTTGTATTTTACATCAATACTAATAAGTGGTATTGCCTCTAAGAAAAATGTCTTATAGATTTTTGTTGCCTTATCTATAAGTAAAGATACCGCTACGTCTGTCCATTCAACGTTGGGTTTGCCACTCCAGGTCCACTTTAGAGCTTCGGATAAGTATTCAAGTTCAGGTTCTGGTTCTGTGGCTATTTTTTTGTTGATTAATTCCGGTGTTACATCTCGTTGGTCTGAAAAAACGCATAAGTCAATTCTTGCTATACTTGTTGGATCTAAAATTGTTGTGAGTGCTTGAACTGGATGTAGAAAATTTCCAAGACTTTTTGTGCTATACCGGTCGGCTTCTCTGTCAATTGGATTGTAAATTTTGATTTGTCTTGTTCTTGCGTAAGTGTTGTTTTTAGCTGCTTTAGCTATAGATAATACGCCACTTCTTTCTGCTTCTGCTAAAGCTGCCCAGCATGATGCTCCAAGTTTATGGCAGCCGTCTATAGCTAAGAGTTTGCGATCCATTAAAGGTAGAAAACCC
>WREZ01000223.1 GCA_009779045.1 Candidatus Bathycorpusculum sp.
CTGATCCCCCTCTTTTTTAATCGATTTTTCAATATCTTCCAATAATTGTTAGGCTAGGACTATCTGTTAGCACACCAACTATGTCAACTATAGAGAAGAGGCCTTCTTCTTTTTCTTCATCCCATACGGTACGAATACGTTTATTTTCAAAGCGTTTGATATTTTTCTCGGTCATACATAACCCAGTCTTAAATATAGTTAGATGGGTGATAGCAAATTAATTTTATTAACCTGAAACTATCAATTTTAAGAAGGTGCGTGTATGGGTAATTAAAGTTAAATGAGATATGTGAAAAATTTGTTTTTTGGTGTATTCTTCTTTTTTGGTGGATAATGGAGCGGGTTTGTTTAGGTTTGTTTTCCGCAGTTTAAGCAGTAGCTGGCGTCAGATGGGAGGGGTGTGCCGCAGTGTGGACAGAATTTAGTAAATGTGTTTTCTGTTGTTGTTTGTTGTTGTGTGTAGTTGTATGTTGATTGTTTTGGTGGTTTGTTTTTGAGTGTGAAAAAGGCGATTGCTGTGATTATGTATGTGATGATCATTAAGAAGGAGCCTATAAGGACTATAGTTAGTATAGCGCTGATAAGCATTAGTGTGCCTGCGGTGCGGAATATGTTTTCACCTGTTTGTTCTGCTAGTGCGTGTAGGGCGTTTTTGAAGAATACGGCGGCTATTAACGTGAATATAAAGTTTATAATGGCTATAGGTATTAAGAGAAGAAAGCCTAAAAAGAGCCCTACCATGCTTTGGTGAAAACTCAATGCCATAAGGCCAATAGTGCTCAGTATTGAACCGATTATGTATAACAAGGAAGCGGCAATTAAGCCAGTATCACAAATACGAGAATCCTTGTAGTGTTTAGATAATGTGTTCATACCCATAAGAAGAAGTATTACGCCGATAATGTTTACAAATGGAACACATAACAGTAAAGAGCCAATACCGGCTAAAGTTTTTGCTGACGTAACGCTCATGGAAATATGTCTCAATATTTACAGGGTGTGTTTTAATATAAAAGTGTTTTGTATATGCAAATATGTGGTTAGAAATTTGAGATAAAAAAAAGAAATGGTGTTTGTTTTTTTAGATTTGTTTTCCGCAGTTTGCGCAGAATGTGGCGTCAGGTGCAATGGATGTGCCGCAGTTTGGGCAGAAATTGGATTTAGTGCCTGTATTTGTTGGTGGGGGTGATGATGTGTAGCCGTATGTTTGTTGTTGTGGTTGGTTGTTTTTGAGTGTGAAGAAACCTATAGCTGCGATTATAAAGCCTATCCACATTATAAAGAAGCCAATGCCAATTATGGTAAGTATAGCGCCGACCCAGATTAGTTTGCTTGCGGTGTTGAATGTTTTTTCGCCTGAGCGTTCTGCTAATGCGGTGAAGCAATTTTTGACGTGTTTTACTGCTAAGAGTGCTAAGATAAAGCCTATGATAAAACAGACTACGCCACCTACGATTCCTGCAATACCTAAGCCTATTCCTAAGCCCATAGTAATAGCAGCTGTAAATATGCCTGCATACATAACGCTTAAGCCTGAAACAACGAGTATACTGCTGATGATTAAAAACACTGCACCCATAACTAGGCCGTCGTAAATGCGTCTGTCCTTGTAGTGCTCAGATAATCCTTTCATACCTATAAGTACAAGGATCATGCCGATAATGCCTCCAAAGATTAGTGAGCCGATTCCTGCTAAGATTTTACTTGTGTCAAAGTCTGACATTTTCATATATCACGTGTCATATATTTACGTGCTTTATAATAAAAACTTTTACATAAATAAAGGGTGGGAACAGAACTTTTTTGAGCAAAAATAGGTTTTTAGCAATTAACTAACTAATTAAGTACAAATGTTTTAAGGAGGTTAGATTGTTAGTAGGCCTTTGCGTCTTAGGGTGTCTGATTGTGCGTGTGTGTATCGCCATACGACATC
Source organism: Candidatus Bathycorpusculum sp. (assembly GCA_009779045.1). Lineage (GTDB taxonomy): Archaea > Thermoproteota > Bathyarchaeia > Bathyarchaeales > Bathycorpusculaceae > Bathycorpusculum > Bathycorpusculum terrae. Next base: position 1,934 of record WREZ01000223.1, read on the forward strand.
GCCGCGGGTGTCACTTTGAAAATCCCAGGGGGCTACTATGACTATGTCGCTTTCGCGTATCCAGACGCGTCTTTTCATTTTACCACATATTCGACATAATCTGTCTGCACCGTCTTGACATTTAACTTGAATGCGATCAAAACCGAGTAATTTAGTAACTACACCTAAAACTTCGCCTTGCCCCGGGTAGACTAACTCGCTGATTTCGCCTTCATTTAAGACCTTTTTCTTTCCCAAACAATAACCTCAATTATTATTTTAAATGAATGTAAACAAGTTACTTAAAAGCATGCTCATAAAAAATAACACTTTTTCAGCAAATCACCCTGCTACACCATAACTTCCATAGTATTTACACGATATACCCTTTTTTTTTCAAGTTAGCACAACTGTTTTTACCCACTTATTCTTCAATCACCTCGAATTCGAGGCAATTAAACATAGCTTCATAATTCACGCCCACAGACCTAAAAATTCAAGTAAGCTTTAGTTACACCCTAATTTTGAATAATACCCTTAGAACTTTAGAGGTTATCCTTGAAAACTCTGTTATTGACATAAGTAACCAAACAACCACAGTATAGCTTGTTTTATACCTACAATTTTTGATTAACC
>WREZ01000224.1 GCA_009779045.1 Candidatus Bathycorpusculum sp.
GGGTGTAAATAGGTCTTCATTTTTGTTAATTTGTATACCTATGTCATTGCCAAAGCATTGGATAATAGAGCTAACTAAACCGTTTGCACCAAGAGAATGCGCTGATAATACCTGCCCTTCTAGGATGGCTTTATGAATATTATCAAAACTAGTTTTTGCTGTGTTGAAATCTGGAAGATTATTTTCATCACGTGGAATTTCTACTAAAACTAAATTGTTTCCAGGTTGCTTAAATTCAGGACTTATAACATTATCTGCCTTACCAACGGCAACGGCAAAAGACACAAGCGTTGGGGGAACGTCTATTCTAAAATTCTCCGTTATATAAGAGCCGCTCATGCTATCCTTTCCTCCTATAGCTGCACGCTCTATTTGCATCTGCGCAAAATACGCCCCTAAAAGAGCCGCTAACGGTTTACCCCAACGCAGAGGATCGTTTCCAAGTTTTTCAAACACCTCTTGAAAAGTAAAATAAATCCTTCTCCAATCTCCACCTGATGCTACAATTTTTGCAACAGACTCCAAAACAGCATAACACGCAGAATGGAAAGGCGAGAGTTTTGCCAACTCTGAATTATAAGCATATGACATAAAGGTGCAAGCATCTGTTTCACCCCTTAAAATGGGAATTTTAGATACCATACAATCCACAGGAGTCAGCTGACTTTTTCCACCAAAGGGAAGTAAAACTGTACCTGCACCTATGGTACTATCGAAACGTTCTACTAAGCCTTGTCTGGAACAAAGAGACAAAGACGATAATGCATCCTTAACAGTCACATTTTTATTTGCACTACTAAAAAAACCGCTAACATCTGGCGTATTTATCTTTGCGGAACTCTTGCGAGGTGCACCATTACTATTTAAAAACTCCCGGCTCATATCAACAATTTTCTTACCCCGCCAATACATAATTAACCGCGGCTCAGATACCACCTCTGCAACGGTGGTAGCCTCAAGATTCTCACTATCTGCTAATTCTATGAATTTTTTTGCATTCTCTGCACTTACCACAACAGCCATACGCTCTTGCGACTCAGAGATGGCAAGCTCTGTACCATTTAACCCCTCATACTTTTTAGGCACTTTATCCAAATCTATCCTTAAACCATCGGCAAGTTCGCCTATTGCAACACATACACCACCTGCACCAAAATCATTACAACGCTTAATAAGACGCGTAGCATCAGAATTGCGAAAAAGACGCACTATCGCACGCTCTTGCGGCGGATTACCCTTTTGAACTTCTACACTAGACATAGAGGTAGTGCTAAAATTATGACTTTTAGACGAACCCGTTGCACCACCACAACCATCTCTACCTGTTCTACCACCTAAAAGTATAACAACATCACTTGGAGAGGGCTTTTCTCTTACAACATTATCCTTAGGAACAGCAGCTATAACTGCACCTAGCTCCATACGTTTTGCTATGTATCCCTCATTATAAATTTCTGCAACTTGCCCAGTTGCAAGCCCAATTTGATTACCATATGAACTATACCCTGCAGCAGCAGTAGTAGTGATTTTACGCTGAGACAACTTTCCCGGAAGAGTATCTGCTATCTTTGTACGCGGATCCCCACTACCTGAAACACGCATAGCCTGATAAACATAAGCCCTACCCGACAATGGATCTCTAATAGCACCACCTAAGCAGGTTGCAGCACCACCGAAGGGCTCTATCTCTGTGGGATGATTATGCGTTTCATTTTTAAACATTATAAACCACTGCTGGGGCTTACCATCCACTTCAAGGGTTACTTCAATACTACACGCGTTAACCTCATCACTAACATCTAACTCAGGCAATTTCCCTGCCTTCAAAAAAACCTTAGCCGCACGCGTAGCCGCATCCATGAGCGATTTTGGCTTCAAAACATCATAAATTTCCCTAATATAGTCTGGCTCAACATCTACATTTTCCAATTCTGTTAAGAAAGTGGTATGCCTACAATGATCTGACCAGTAAGTATCTAGGACACGTATTTCTGTAAGAGTAGGCGCACGCCCCTCCCCCCTAAAATATTTCACACAAAACTCTACATCCTCAAGGCTCATTGCAAGATTTAACTCATTAATACTTGCAACACCAAAATTTTCTACAACAGACACATCCTTAGGTACAAGAGGACTAATTTCTAAGGTAGGCTTATCTATTGACGCCTCCTGAGACTCAACAGGATTTATATAATAACTTTTTACTCGGTCAACTTCTAAACTAGATAAATTACCTATTAGGGCTATTACTTTACCTGTGCGAATTTTAGTTGCAGATGAATGATTAATTAATTTAAGCGCCTGCTCAGCAAAATCCGCCCGCTGATCATACTGCCCCGGAAGATACTCTACAGCAAACAAATTAACAACAACACCCTCACCCGCCTCCTCCTCCTCATCATTGTTGGTGTTGGTGTTGGTGTTGGTGTTTGAGATTTTGGGTAAGTTGTCTTCATATAAATTGTCTATGGGTGGTTCAAAAAACACTATGTTTTTGGCAGCTTGGTACTCTTGTGGCTCTAAATCTGTGCAATCGTAGCGAACAAA
>WREZ01000225.1 GCA_009779045.1 Candidatus Bathycorpusculum sp.
TATACATATTTTATCAACTCAAAACAGGATTGCCACCAATAAATAGTGGAAAAGACGATAAATCTCCATTTATTTCTCAAGTTTTGTCTCTAAATTGTAAAACAGAAAAGAGGGATTTTAAAAGTGTGTTATTTAGAAGATACAACTATGAATATATTTGTGTGGTTTTCAGTGTTTTTTTAGTGTAATGTTGTATTTGATGTTGACAACTATTAAATATAACTTGAGCAACACGTGTGTAATAGTGTGTTAGGGTTATTGTTAACATAGTTAACGGTAACCCAAAGCATGCATATATGCAAAGGAAAGCATAATATGATACGTAAAAGAAGGGTGTTTGCCTTTAATGTTTTAGTGTTGTCACTTAGAGCTGCGTGTTTTTGTTTTAAAAGTAAGAAACAAGCAACGCATACACGCAAAATAGTATGTTCTAAAATGTTTACGTATAAGCCCTTAATCATTAAAGCTAAATCATCACCACCACTACATTGCGTGTTAGTAGAAGGGTTTTTTGTTCAAAACGAAAAAAAGAAGGCGCGGTGTAGGCAGCAATTTATTTTATTGTTAAAAAGAGGAGGAATTAGATATAAGCAGTCAATCTGATCTATCGTCTCAAAATGTAGGGCGACCAAGTGTACAGGTTTTTGGGTATAAACTGTCATGGGGGCAGCAGCGTATTTTGTGTTCTGTTATGGACCCTAAGTATAATAGGGTAATTATTAGTTGTATGACAAGGTATGGTAAAACGTTCTGTGTTGCTCTTGGTTTACTGTTAGAGATTTTAAAGACGCCCATAGAGACTCCTATAAAGGTTAAGCGTATAGCAATTATTGCGCCAAGTAATGATCAGACTAAAATTTTAAGAGGCTACATAAACGAGATAATATCAAACAATGTGTATCTTAGTAACATGTTAGATAAGTCTAAAGGGGCCTCACCGTCTAATCGTTTGCGTAGTGAACAGAGTAAACAGTGTCTTACGTTTAAAAATGGTTGGGAAATTAGGACTTTAACAGCGCATTCGGGTGTAAATGAGGAGAATTCTGCGCCAAGTCTTATGGGTTGGGGTGCAGACATTGTAGTTTTAGATGAAGCCTGTTTAATTCAACAATCTGTCTACACCAGCCGCATTAGTCGCATGCTAGGCGATAACCCCGCCAATAGTAAGTTGATAATTATCATGAATCCCTGGTATAAGGATAATTTTGCCTATAACGCGTGGAACAGTTCTGATTTTAAAAAGGTACATGTAAATTGGCAACAAGCCCTAGAGGAAGGACGTACAACACAGGCGTATATAGAGGAGCAAAAAAAGATTTTAACCTCTTATGAGTGGTCTGTACTCTATGAGTCAGAGTTTTCTAAGGAAACTCGTGATACCCTAATAAAATATGAATGGATACAACGCGCCATACACAGGGGTAAAGAAAACAATTTGTCTCTATCAAGCAATACACATCTTGTTTATGGCTTAGACGTAGCTGAGCAGGGGGTAGATAAAACTGTTCTTACCTGCGCACATACGGACGGGATATGCTATAAAATAGTAAATCAAACAGTGATAACCGCAGATGAAACAATGCCCTGCGCCAATGAAGTAGCCGCCCAAATCTCAAAAAGTGACCGTATACAAATAGACAGCATAGGCATAGGCGCCGGCGTACACAGCCGACTAAAAGAACTACACTACAACGCCATATCTGTGCGAGTCACTGAAGCACCCACACAAGAAAAAGAAAGATACCTAAACCAGAAAAGCCAAAGATACTGGCACCTAAGAACCCTATTTGAACAAGACCAAATAAGCATACCAAACAACACAACCCTAATAACACAACTAAGCCAAATACACTACAAAATAACCACAAACGGCAAAATACAAATAGAAAACCACAACACAAAAAGCCCCGACCACACAGACAGCCTAATGCTAACCCTACAACAACAACAACAAACAGAACTACCCTTCATGTTCGCAAGATAACAAAATAAAAACTCAACACACCAACAACTCTACCACCAAACACAAACCACACAACTTACCAAACTAATTTCTCTCACCAATGGCGAGAGTTTTTGTTCTCAATGCAGACAACATAAAACCACTCTATACCATAGATGTTTTTAAGAGAAACACAAAACACCTATCAAAACAATGAGCTAAAAAAACGATAACACTCAAACACTAAAACCAAAAAAATATAACTTTTTAAACCCAAACACACTTTATTTTTTTGGTGTTATAATGGTAAAATATGAATAGACCTTAGTCCATATTAAGTTTTTGACTTCAAATCAGAGGTTTTATTAGCAACAGAACAATTAAAATGACTTTTAGGGAAATTACGTGCTAAACTACACCACATTATCCAAACACCCCACACACTTCAAAACCTTCACAGGCCTAACCATAGAAGAATTCAACACCCTAAACCAACAAATACACCAAAAATACGCCCAATACGAACAAAAACGCCTACAAAGAACCAACCGCAAACGAGCCACAGGAGCCGGACAACCCTTCAAACTAGACCTAA